>DAOWFD010000021.1 GCA_030638185.1 Candidatus Aegiribacteria sp. | reverse complement strand
GCACCTTCTGCAGCCAGAGAATATTCGGTCACATCATCAGATCAAAGTCCTCCAGGAGGGTCATCGATGAAATGTTCAGGATGCTGGAGCTGGGCTTCAATGACATTCACATAAAAGATGACAATTTCACCGCTGATATCGAACGGGCCAAGGACACATGCAGATTGCTCATAGAGGAGAAATTCCCAGCTCCCTGGGCTCTTCCCACGGGGGTTAATGTTGCGGATGTTGACAGTGAGTTCTTCCGTCTGGCCAGGGAAGCCGGCTGCTATCAGATCTCTTTCGGTATCGAGAGCGGTGTACCTGAGATACTCAGTGGTGTTAACAAGAAACAGTCCCTGGAGAAGATAAGGGAGGCTGTTGAGATGGCTCACGATGCCGGCCTTGAAACGGTAGGCTTTTTCATGATGGGGCTGCCCGGAGACACTGAAGAGACCATGAAGCGTAGTATCCGTTTCGCGCAAAGCCTTCCACTGACATACGCGAAAGCTTCCATGACCCTGCCATTTCCCTCTTCTGCGCTATACCGGCAGATAAAAATGGATGGAAGGATCCTCTCAGAGGACTGGCGCTTGTACAACTTCCATTCCACATCGGAGGTATGGAAGCACGAGAACCTGGATTGGAAAACCATCCAGCATTACTACTCACTCTTTCACAGAAAATTCTACTTCAGACCTTCCTATATCTGGAACAGGTTCTGGAGGGATATCCGAATGGGACAGCTTCGGGATGATGTTAAAGCTGTCATGGAAAACGACTGGTCAGGTTAGAATTTGACTCTTGAAAAGCTTAACCGGCAGCTGAGACAGTGCAATGAGTGCGGATTATTCCTCACACGAAGCAATGTCATCTGTGGGGAAGGTAACCCACATGCACATCTGATGCTTGTTGCGCAGGCTCCAGGAGAGCATGAGGATATTGAAGACAGAATGTTTATTGGTCCTTCCGGTCAAATCCTTACCGGATTTCTGGAGAAGAGCGGAGTACGAAAAGAAGACATTTACATGACCAACCTCATCAAATGTACCCTTCCCGGCAACAGAAAACCGAAGAATGTTGAGATTAAATCATGTGGCAGATACCTGGAAAGGGAAATCGATTTGGTGAATCCATCGGTGATCGCAACCATGGGTTATTATGCAGCCAGGTACATCTTCTGCAGGTACGGTATTGATTTCCCTGAATCAAAAGGGGATGTTTCAGAAATCTTTGGTAAGCTCTTCTATGCGGGTTCCGTGAACCTGTATCCCATGGGCCATACGGCTGCGATACTCTATCACCTTGATCTGGAAGCCGGTATGGAGAATCACTACCGTAAGCTGTACGTCCTTTCGAAAAGATGCAGGTGGTACGATGTCTGCCCCTTGAAATACTTCAGTGAAAAGGGAATGATAGATAAGAAGTGGACAGAATACTACTGCCACGGAGACTGGGAAAGCTGCGTACGGTACTGGAAAGAAGAGAAGGGGGAGTATCATCCGGATGAAATGCTACCCGACGGATCAATTATGAAGGCCTAAAATAACTGGGGAAATATGAGGGGAATTCCAGCTGAAGTCAGGACAACTCAACTGCCATGGTCAGGACTGTCCGTAAGCTATCCGACAAAGTATTTCAAACAAGTGGAAGGCGAAGGAACTACGATGAGACCGGATGTATATATGCCTATGAACTCCGGAATGCTCTTTGAGGGTGAAAATAGCATACTGGATGCCATTCATGAAATAATAGGGACGGAGGCATTTTAAACTCAAATGGTGAATAAAACATACCAATGCCCTTCAATAGATACACATTATTAGCTTCTTATGAATAAAATACCTCCGTCCCCATTTATTTACAGCTTACAGACCGGGTTTGACGAGGTATCCATAGTATGGCTGAATACAGGAAACGATCATATTGTAAAAAGGATCTTCCTCAGCAGTGAAAATGGATCCGCATCAGCCCTTGCTTCAACTGCTTTTCCTGGGATTTCACCGGGTCTGAACCATCATATAAAGCGGCTTGCTGATGAAATTGAGATAATTCTTTCCGGGGAAATACCGAAGTTCAATATTCATATAATTGATTTCAGCGTATGTTCCGCCTTCCAGCACATTGTGCTTATGGAGGAAAGGAATATCCCCAGAGGAGAGGTTCGCAGCTACGGATGGATTGCCATGAAACTGGGCATGCCGGGGAGTGCAAGAGCGGTAGGCAACGCACTGGCCGCCAACCCGTTTCCCCTGGTTATCCCATGCCACAGAGCTATCAGGTCGGATGGCAGAATTGGCGGCTTCCAGGGAGGTCCCGCGATGAAGCGCGTCCTCCTTGAAATGGAGGGAATAACCTTCAACCCCTCGGGCTGAGTGCGAGCTAATTCCTTCCTGTCTAATCAGTGCTGGGCAGTAGAGATATGTATTGTATCAAGTGTCAAGTATGCTGCTTATTTAGTATGTTTCATGCTTCTATTTATATCGATTTGTCAGAGATGCTGAAAGGTTATGAATGTATACTAACAAGTTTCAGGAAGTACTGAGATCTAAACTTGAAAAGACCGAGAAGAGCGGCATTTTCAAGAGGGAAAGGGTTATCACAACCAGGCAGGGAACAAAAGTTGCTGTTGACCAGTCGGGGGAAGTGCTCAATTTCTGCGCGAACAACTACCTGGGGCTTTCAGGTGATCAGAGGTTGGTTGACAAAGCGTGCGAAATACTTGAAGAGCGGGGTTATGGTCTTTCATCCGTCCGCTTCATATGCGGTACTCAGGATATCCATAAAGAGCTTGAGAGGAAGATATCAGGTTTTCTTGGCAAAGACGACACTATACTCTACTCAAGCTGTTTTGATGCCAACGGAGGGCTTTTTGAGCCTCTGCTGACGGATGCCGATGCCATTATTTCCGATCAGCTGAACCATGCTTCGATCATTGACGGCATAAGGCTATGCAAGGCCAAAAGGTATCGATACAGCCATGCCGATCTGGAGGATCTTGAAGCCGTTCTGATTCATGCCCGTGGAGCCAGGATCAAAGCCATCGTTACCGACGGAGTATTCTCCATGGACGGGGAGATAGCGCCGCTTCCTGGCATCTGTGATCTAGCGGAAGAATACGGATCTCTTCTTATTGCCGATGACTCCCACGCAACGGGATTCATAGGGGAGTCGGGAAGGGGCAGTGTTGAATACTATGGAGTGACCGATAGGGTGGATATTGTAACATCAACCTTCGGGAAGGCTCTTGGGGGTGCTTCAGGAGGGTTCACCACAGGGCCGGCAGAAGTTATCGAGATGCTCAGGCAGCGATCCAGACCCTACCTGTTCTCCAATACCCTTGCCCCTGTAATTACGGGAACGACCCTCGCAGTCATTGACATGATCGAAAAATCCAGTGAAGAGAGGGACAGACTCAGGGATAACCAGAGACGCTTCAGAAGAAAGATGACTGATGCAGGATTCAGGATTATCAAGGGCGACCATCCTATCGTACCGGTTCTTTTCGGTCATCTGCCGGACGATGCGGCACTTGCACAGAGATTCGCCGACGAACTTCTCAAGAAGGGCATTTACGCCATAGGATTCTTCTATCCCGTAGTTCCAAGAGGGGAGTCAAGGATAAGGATTCAAATTTCTGCAGCCCATACAACGCAGCAGGTAGATACCTGTGTTGAAGTGTTCAAAGATGTCGGTAAAATACTTGGAGTACTGTAAGTTAAGCTTCTGTCCCACTTGACACAGGGTATACTGTATTAACAGATACCCTTTATGAGTACAAAATCCATTGATGAGTCATTGTTCGGCAGGATAAGACGTCAGCTTCTTTGCCTTTTCTTT
>DAOWFD010000314.1 GCA_030638185.1 Candidatus Aegiribacteria sp. | reverse complement strand
GTGTAGGACCTGGTAAATTTAATAGCATTGCGGTGGATTCAGATGGAATCCCTGTGATAGCTTTTTCATATCAGACAAATAGCCCAGAGATCCATGCATTTCTTTACCTTACACGTCGCACTGAACCTACAGGTATCTCAGGTGAGGAGTTTTCAGGATCAGCTTCTTCGGATCCTGTTCTGCATCCTGTATACCCGAATCCTGTTTTCGGAGCTGCTACAATATCCTTCAAACTGGAAGAAAGCTGCAGTGTCCGTCTGGAAGTATTCGATATCTCCGGTCATCTGGTGGAAACGACACTTGATGAAGATTTGCCGCAGGGTGAACACAGTGTGCTGATTGATGGTCTTAGTACAGGTGTTTATTTCTGCCGGATGACAACCGGGACTTCTTCGGTTACACAGCGTTTTGCAGTATTACGGTATCGGACTTAACTGAAACAAACGGGGTCGGACGCCAGGCTGCATTTAGAAGTTTTCGAAGCTGTACCAGCAGACACCTATGATCTGTTCGGGTAGGACATGTATCCTGATCCAATTCTTCAGAAATTTCAATGATACAAGCATCCATTTTCAGTATATCTGTGCATATTTAAAGTACAACTTGACATTTACACATAAATAATCCATCTTACGATCATGAAAGTTCAACGCGTAATTCAGGCTGAATTGCTTGACAGTGCCAGCGAGTACCCGGTTATCACTGTTCTGGGACCCAGACAGTCCGGCAAGACAACACTGGTCCATATGGCTTTTCCGGATAAGACCTATCGTCTCCTTGAGGATCCGGATGTGCGCCGACTGGCCACCGAAGATCCACGCGGTTTCTTTGCAGAATGCCCGGATGGCGCTATCATCGATGAAGTACAGAGAGTTCCGTCTCTGCTGTCCTACATTCAGGGAATTGTTGATGCAGATGATACACCCGGCAAGTTCATTCTGACGGGAAGCCATCAGCCGGAACTGCATCAGGCAGTGAGTCAAACACTTGCCGGACGAACAGCGATTTTGAACCTGCTTCCGTTTTCCTTTACAGAGATGCTTCATTTTAAGAAACGGTGGAACACGCTCCATCTCTGCTGTTCAGGGTCGTTTCCCCGTCTTCAGGTCAGGAAACTGAAGCCACAGCGTTTTTATGCCGGATACCTTCAGACATATGTCGAGCGTGATGTTCGTTCACTGGTAAACATTAAGGATCTCGGAAGATTCCAGGCGTTTATTCGTCTTCTGGCCGGCAGGATAGGGCAGCTTGTTAACTACTCTGCGCTCAGCAACGATGTGGGTGTATCTTCAACCACGATCAAAACATGGATTGATGTTCTGAAGGCTTCTTTCGTGGTTTTTGAACTTCAACCCTATTTCGAGAATGTACGGAAGCGCGTAACTAAATCACCGAAGATCTACTTCACTGATGTCGGTCTGGCCTGTTATCTCCTGGGGATCCGCAGCGCGGATCAGCTTTCTCGCGACCCGTTACGAGGAGGACTATATGAGAATCTCATTATACTGGAGGTTCTGAAGAACCGCCTGAACCACGGACAGCGCCCCAATCTTTTCTTCTATAGAGATTCGCATGGTAACGAGGTTGATCTGGTCATCCAGGATGGTCGCAGGCTGCAACCTGTTGAAATTAAATCAGCGGAGACATTCACGCCTGACTTTATAAAGGGGATAAGTAATTTCAGGGATACCGTTGGAGATAAATCTGATTCCGGAATTGTTATCTACAACGGGAAAGAAGAGTATCACTTCAAGGGAATTCACATCCTGAATCCACTACGTCATGGCGGTTTTGAATTATGCGACTAACCGTACAATCATTCTTTGAGGAGTAACAAGTGAGACACTGCTCGAATACATCAGCTGGAGTACTCATAACAATATCTTCGATAATGATACTTACCGGATGCGGACCGGACGAAACACCCCCCGAAATCCCCATGATAGAGTACAAACTCGTTATTACCGATTCGATAGGAGTCGAGATCGGCGAAGATGAATACATGTTTGCCTGGCCTGTAAACCCGACGCATTCACCCGATGGCGATATCCTGGTAGTTGACAGATTGAAACACACAGTGTTCGTCTATACTCCTGAAGGTGAGTTCATAAGAACCATTGGAAGGGAAGGTGAAGGGCCGGGAGAGTTTCGTATGCCATCGGGATTGGAGTTCTACTCGGACGGAAGCCTTCTGATCGGTGATGCGGATGGAATCTC
>DAOWFD010000291.1 GCA_030638185.1 Candidatus Aegiribacteria sp. | reverse complement strand
GCCGATTTCCCTTCCGCCGACACCGATATCACCGGCGGGTACATCTGTACTGGGTCCGATGTGACGGAAAAGCTCCGACATGAAACTCTGGCAGAACCGCATTACTTCCATGTCGGACTTGCCTTTGGGGTCGAAGTCCGACCCGCCTTTACCACCGCCCATAGGGATGGTTGTAAGGGCGTTCTTGAAAACCTGCTCGAAAGCCAGGAACTTCAGGATGCCGAGGTTAACAGAGGGGTGAAAGCGAAGGCCGCCCTTGTATGGTCCGATGGCGCTGTTCATTTCGATCCTGAAACCGCGGTTAACATGGATATCTCCATCGTCGTCAACCCAGGGAACCCTGAACAGGATAACGCGCTCGGGTTCGACTATTCTTTCAGGAATTCTGGCCTTGCGGTATTCCGGATGTTTCTCAAGGACTACCTCGAGTGACTCCAGGACTTCCTGTACGGCCTGGTGAAACTCAGGCTGTGCGGGGTCCTTCTCAACTACTTTCTGGTACAGTTCTTCGAGCATATGCCCATCCCTCCTTCCGGGGGTGAAGATTAAAGAACATGAGACATTTTGATAGTTAATTTATTCATAAGTATACTTCATGGATTTGGTAGCCTACTGATTAGCAGTGGTCTTCGTCAAGTACCGATATTGATGTTGAATAAGTCAACTACTTGACCGGGATATCCCGTGGGGATATTGTGCCGTGAATGTAATCAATTATTGTAATCAATTATAATCAAAAAGCTTGAGTTATTCGTCTTTACTAACAGCATTTGTTATTTATAACGGAGGATGCACATGTACCAGATCCTGCACAAGGAAAAACTTGGACCGGATATATACCTGTACAGATTTCAGGCACCAGATATAGCCAGATACAGAAAACCCGGTCAGTTCGTTATTGTGCGGATCAATGAGAACGGAGAGAGGATTCCAATAACAATAGCCGATGTTGATACGGAAGAAAGTAGTATTACCCTTATCGTCCAGGCGGTGGGTAAAACAACCCTGCAGATGGCTCAGATGAAAAAGGGCGATTCCATACCCACCCTTACAGGGCCTCTGGGTGAACCCACGCATATAGAGAAAGTCGGCAGGGTTCTTTGTGTCGGGGGAGGGATCGGTATCGCTCCACTATATCCTGTAGCAGGAGCAATGAAAGATATCGGTAACCATGTTACTACCATCCTCGGGGCAAGATCCGCCAATCTGATCATACTTGCCGACCTGATGAGGGAATCAAGCGATGAGCTGATAATAACCACGGATGACGGTACGGAAGGCCAGAAGGGCCTTGTGACCGATGCCATCCGGAATCTCGTAGATAACGGTGAAAAGTTCGATCAATGCATCGCAATGGGGCCGCCGATCATGATGAAATTCGTCTGCATCCTGACTGAGAAGCTAGGTATTCCAACAATTGTCAGCCTTAACCCGATCATGGTTGATGGAACAGGAATGTGCGGCTGCTGCAGGGTAACCGTAGGTGATGAAGTGAAATTCGCCTGTATCGACGGTCCGGAATTCGACGGGCACAAGGTTGACTTTGATGAACTCATGGCCCGACTTGCCACATACAGAGCCGAAGAGAAGGAAGCGCTTGACCTTTATTCCTCCGAGGTCGGTTGCAGACTTGACGGTACGCTGGAAGGGGGTTCGAGATGAATGTCAAAGAAAGATTGAAGATTCCGCCCGTTGATATGCCCGAGCAGGATCCGGAGGAGCGGGTAAAAAACCTCGATGAAGTACCCCTTGGATATACTCCCGAAATGGCTATGCTGGAGGCAAAAAGGTGCATTCAATGTAAAACAGCGTTCTGTGTTGAAGGCTGCCCTGTGGGTATCGATATCCCCGGTTTCATTAAGCTCATCGAAATCGGGGATTTCAAGGGCGCTGTCAGGAAGATGAAGGAAAGGAACCTTCTTCCAGCCGTTTGCGGAAGGGTTTGTCCACAGGAAGAGCAGTGTCAGCTGTTCTGCAGCATCGGTAAGGTCAGGAAGGATCCCTGCAAATCGGTGATGATTGGCAAGCTCGAACGATTCATCGCCGACTGGGAAAGGGAACAGGGAGAGTTCGAGCAGCCTCCTTCGGTAAAGCCTTCGGGAAGAAGAGTTGCAGTAATTGGTGCGGGTCCAGCCGGCCTTACCGTGGCCGGAGACCTGATCAAGTTCGGTCACGAAGTGATCGTTTTCGAAGCGCTTCACAAAGCAGGGGGAGTCCTGGTCTACGGAATCCCTGAATTCAGGCTGCCTAAGAAAATTGTGCAGTATGAAGTGGACTACCTGGAAAAGATCGGTGTGGAATTCCGGTATGACCATGTGATAGGGAAGACCATTCCGGTAAGGAAAATCGTTGATGATTTCGATGCGGTATTTATAGGAACCGGCGCCGGTCTTCCAAGGTTCATGAGGGTTGAAGGAGAGAACCTTCTGGGGGTTCTCTCTGCCAACGAGTATCTCACCCGGGCGAACCTGATGAAGGCCTACGATTTTCCAGAGGCTGACACACCCATAGTAAAAGGTAAAAAGGTAATAACTGTAGGCGGTGGAAATGTTGCAATGGACTGCGCTCGAACCGCTCTTCGAATGGGAGCAGAAAGATCGCTTATCGTTTACAGAAGGGCCGAGGAACAGATGCCGGCAAGGCTGGAGGAAATCCACCATGCGAGGGAAGAAGGTGTTGAATTCCATCTTCTGCAGAATCCTGTACGCCTTCTAGGTAACGAGAAGGGATGGGTAAGTGGAGCCGAGCTCATAAAAATGGAACTGGGTGAACCGGACTCATCGGGAAGAAGACGACCAGTTCCGATCGAGGGAAGTGAATTCATTGAGGATACCGATGCCTTAATCGTTGCCATCGGTAACAGCCCCAACCCGCTTGTACCCAACTGTTTTCCCGATCTTGAAGTGACCAGATGGGGCGGTATTGTAGTTAACGAGATAACAGGTCAGACCTCAGTTCCAGGAGTTTTTGCCGGAGGTGATATCGTTCTGGGTGCAGCCACCGTCATACTGGCCATGGGGCACGGAAGAAGAGCTGCAAGGGCAATGAACCTCTATCTAAGTTCAGGACGGTGGGTGGATCTGGACAAGGCCCTTGATCTGTGCAGGGTGGAAGTTCACTGAAAGGGTGTTGTTCTTGACTTTGAAGCAAGCGGAAAGTAGCGTTCCACCATTCCTTAGAAATTAAATCTGAATAGAGGAGGCATCAATTGAAAGGCCGCGTATTAATTATCGATGACGAGGCGGAGATTCGCCGAAACCTCACCATAGGTCTTACTCAGGAAGATTACACTGCAGTTGCATGTCCGGACGGCATTTCCGCGATTCATGAGCTGAATCAGGCCAGGGAAAAAGGATTTGCCTACGATTATCTTATCACAGACATATTCATGCCGGATATCGACGGTCTGAAGATACTTAAGGTCATAAAAAATCAATATCCAGACCTTCCTGTTCTTGTAATAACCGGTTTTGGTGATGAAAGACTGATGCTTACCGCGCTTTCCGAGCATAATACCGGATATCTTGACAAGCCTTTCGAGATCTCTGAGCTTGTTGAAGCGTTGGAAGAACTATCCCCCGGGAAGACTGAAACAGAAGTTCCAGAGGAAGCCGTAGATGATGGTATGAGGGAATCCGTAAGCGGGTACCTTACGGTGAAGATAACAGACTCAGACAGAAGTATGGAAATTTACGATTCCCTGTACAAGATGAATGGTATCCAGTCATGTGATGCCGTCAGGGGGGATTTCGATATCATATTGCTGGCGCAAGCTTCTTCCACATCTGAAATTCAGGAAATATTCAGCAGGATCAGCGATATGGATGGAATCGATGTTCTCTCAATGTCCGAAGTTGAGCGCCCGAAACTCGACAGGGATGTTGACCAGTTCATTGAGACGTATCAACATGCTGTAAAGCACGATGCCCAGGCTGAAGCCAGGAGACAGCCGGGAACCATGAGCTACATAATCGTTGATATCGATCCCGATGCGATACAGCAGATATTTACAACGGTTTTCTTTATCGATGAAGTTGTCTTCTGTGATGTGATAGAAGATGGCAGCAAACTGGTGGGAATGATAACAGGCCACGGTGCCATGGGGAAAACACCTCGGATAATTCAGAAACTCAATCAGATAGATGGTGTACTCAGGGTTCGGGAAGCAAAAGTCATCAATCTTATGGATGACTGATACTACTTATGGGTTTTTTACTTTTAATGGAACAGTGAAACCATGCATTTTTAATTCTGCACCTGAGAGAATAATGATCAAGGTGTGTGAAGGGAGTGATGAAAACGGCTGTAAAACACGAGAACTTCAGCTACAGACTGTGGAGATATGACGGGGCCCCGGGAGAACTGATACCGCTTCTCCAGTCTGCACAGGAACACTTCGGATATATTCCAAGACGTGCAATAAACTATATAGCAGGTGTCACAGGCATACCTGAATCCGATATTTACGGTGTCATTACATTCTACAGCCAGTTCAGGCTGCGCCCCATGGGGAAATACGTCATCAGGGTATGTGCGGGAACAGCCTGCCACGTATCTGGAGCGAAACTGATAAGAGAAACCGTCGAGGATGAGCTGGGTATCGAAGTTGACGATACTACGGAGGACGGATTGTTCACTCTGAATACGGTGGCATGTATAGGGTGCTGTTCACTTGCGCCGGTCATAATGATCAACGACGATACACACGGCAGCCTCACACCCGCCTCGGTTCGGAAGATCCTTCGCGATTACAGAAAGAAGGCCACAGTAAGCACCGAATCCATCGCAGTAACTTCCGAAGGTGTTTGATAATCTGATGAACGGTCCTTTTGTGAAAAATGTCTGGAGCAGTGTATGAAGAAAATAGTAGTAGGAATGGGTACTTGCGGTTTATCCGCCGGAGCCCAGGCGACTTACGACAGGCTTACGGAGCTAACGGAAGCTAACCCTGATGTATGCATGCTCACCAGAACAGGCTGCATCGGTATGTGTTACAGAGAACCTCTGGTTGAAATAAGAGAAGGCGGCAGCAGAATATTCTACGGTGGAGTAACTCCGGAGTCTGCAGAGGAAATCTTCAGTAAGCACATTCTCGGTAACGAGATTATTGATGATGAAAACCTTGTTTACGCCTGCGGTCCCGATGGAGAAACCTCCGGTTCTGAATGTGAATTCCTTGATCTCCAGGAAAGAATCGTGCTTCGCAACTGCGGTACCATAGATCCTGAATCGATAAAGGATTACGAGGACGCTGGAGGCTATCGGGGGGTAAGAAAGGCTCTTACGGAAATGACCCCTTCCGAGATAATCCAGACCATCAAGGATTCGGGCCTGCGCGGTCGCGGAGGGGCGGGATTCCCTACGGGATTGAAGTGGTCCTTCGCGGCCGCGAATGAGGGAGAGCAGAAGTACGTTGTCTGCAACGCTGATGAGGGCGACCCCGGAGCGTTCATGGACAGATCCGTTCTTGAGGGCGACCCCCACGCGATTCTTGAAGGGATGATAATCTGCGCGAGGGCAATCGGAGCAACATTCGGCTATATCTATTGCAGAGCCGAGTATCCTCTGGCCATTCACAGATTGGAAATCGCCATTGCGGAGGCCAGGCAGCGGGGTTACCTCGGATCGAATATCATCGGCAGTGGTTTCGATTTTGACCTGAAGATAAAGCAGGGGGCGGGAGCATTCGTCTGCGGAGAAGAAACAGCGTTGTTCGCATCTATCGAAGGCGAAAGGGGGATGCCCCGTATACGCCCGCCTTTTCCTGCGGAGAAGGGTCTGTGGCAGAAGCCAACCAATAATAACAACGTTGAAACCTTTGCAAATGTACCCTGGATAATATGCCACGGAGCGGATGCTTATTCGGCATTCGGCACCGAGAAGAGTCCCGGAACCAAGGTGTTCGCACTTGCCGGAAAAGTGGTTCACGGAGGTCTTGCGGAAGTTCCCATGGGCACAACAATAGAGGATCTCGTTTTCAAGATAGGCGGAGGTATAAAGAACGGAAAAGAATTCAAGGCCGTTCAGATGGGCGGCCCCTCGGGAGGCTGCATCCCCGCTTCGATGAAAGATACTCCAGTGGATTTCGAATCCATCCCTGCCACGGGGGCTATCATGGGCTCCGGCGGCATGGTTGTCATGGATGAAGATATATGCATGGTCGAAATAGCAAGGTTTTTCCTTGATTTCACACAGAAGGAATCCTGCGGCAAATGCACTTTCTGCAGGATAGGGACCCTGAGAATGCTTGAGATCCTGGAAAGGCTGACCAGAGGAGAGGGTAAGCCGGAGGACATTGAGAAACTCGAACAGCTGTCGATCCAGATAAAGGAAGCAAGCCTCTGCGGTTTGGGACAGACCGCCCCGAACCCGGTACAGACGACGATTCGCTATTACCTTGATGAGTACAATGCTCATATTCACGAGAAGAAGTGTCCCGCTGGTGAATGCCAGGCACTTGTGGAATTTTATATCCTTCCGGATAAGTGCGTCGGATGTACCCTTTGCGCGAAGAACTGTCCGGTCAATGCCATTTCAGGTGAAGTTAAAGAAGTTCACGTCATTGACATTGAAGCCTGCGTCAATTGTGGCAAGTGTATAACAAGCTGCAATTTCGG
>DAOWFD010000388.1 GCA_030638185.1 Candidatus Aegiribacteria sp. | reverse complement strand
TTATGAGTCCGATGCGGGTTAGAGGCCTTCGTAACTGTCTATTTTCCAGTAGTCATCTTGTCTCAGCAGCACCCATACATTAGTCTCGTCAGCATTGACCATCTTTCGCGTGACCTCGATGAAGGCGGAATCGCCGGAGACACGAGGTTCGCCGATCAAGTACTCGACATTCGTATCAGCTATGTTCATCCTTTCCATAACATCCCAGTGTGCTTCGAAGGACAATTCGTAGAAAGTTTCAGCATCCAGGTCCTCGATCTCTTCTTCGCTGAGTTCTATACCTGCAATGTTCAGAATTCCGTTTGGATCGCTGCTGTGCTTTATTTCCTCCACAAAGGGTTCTAAGCTTCCGATCTCCCCTTCCGAGAGGTACGAGACCAGCGTTGAAGCATCCCGGTTCTCAACAGCCTCCAGAAAGGCACCCACTACTTCATCGGGTTCCAGTTTCACCTCTTCCCGACATGCTAGGAGAGGCAACAGGACGATCGACAGTACGAGCAGTTTTCTCATATTAAACCTCCTTCAGCATTCAAGCATTCTATGCAATCCATAACAACCAGCTTATCTGACCACCAGTCTGGCTTTCAATCCATCCTGATCGGATGAAACTTCGATATAAAGGATTTCATGTTCTCCAACCGTTTTGCAGTTCCCGGTTTCCAGATAAATGTCAAGATCCTGTTCGTCTCCACTTGTTACCGAAAGATAGGCTGATCCCACCCCGATTTCCTGAGATCCATCTAATCCATCAATGATCTGAATAGCTCTAATGGTCAGGTCTGTTTCGTTAATTCTAATCTGTTGCTGCTCAGCCAGCAGGAATTCCTCTCCGATATTCGCTTGAGGTTCAGACAAAGATTGACTGCAATTCAGAGCCGATAAAATCATCACTGATACCACCAACCACCGTTTGTTATTCACAGTTACCTTCCCATCATTTCAATATCAATTCTCTGCTGTTCTTCAGATACACGCAAGAATGACAATATTACGATAGGTCAGGAAATGTCAATCTCAGGAGCAGATGTAACACTTTCTTCATTCTACGCTCCTCTCCGGAGATGAGCGGAACGGTCTAATGTGTGGCTATCAGCCGTCACCTGCATCCGGTTTGTTATGCAGAATACTATTTCGCTGAATAGCGACTTGTTTCTTTGAAAAACGTCACATCTGCATATCCAACTTTTATCCTGCCTGAATGCTTTACTCCTTCAGGGATATAATACCGATCCCCTCTGGTAAAACAATGTTTTTCTCCACCAATCACTAATTCGATACTGCCTTCAAGTACGATTCCAAACTGGGCAGCATGGGAGTGTTCTGGCGAATCAACATCTTTTTCAAATTCCATAAATAAAATCTGATGAGTATCTGATTGTGAAAGCTAAGCAGTTATTCCGTTCAACAGAATATCAGCTCTTCCGGTTGCAGGGCAAGGATTTGTTCTGATATGCGGGTCCGGATACTCATTTCTTCGTGTCGTTGACGGGCAGGATTACCGGCGTTATCATGAAAATTCAAGAAAAAATGACCGGATTGAAGACGTAAGCGCGTTATCGGTGACAATACGGCAGAATGCTGAAATCGTCTTTTATCACCAGCAAGATCAGTGCTGAATATTCGAAATCGAATTCCTGATAGCCCTGATATGTTCAGGGGTTGTTCCGCAGCAGCCACCGATTATCGACACGCCGGTATCAACCAGCTCCTTTGCCTTCTCTGCCATGAATTCAGGTGTTTCCGGATAGACAAGCTCCCCGTCTTCTATTAAAGGAAGGCCGGCATTGGACTGGATAATAAGGGGAAGAGCTGTGTGCTTTCTGTATTCCCCTGCAATCCTTATCATGTTTTCGATTCCGTTCCCGCAATTGGAACCTATAACATCCGCCCCGGCTTCCTCAAGCGTGCGTGCAGCTTTTGCTATCGTATCGCCCATTATTGTATAAAAGCCTTTAGGGGTCGCGTCGTAAGTCATGGTCACCATGATCGGGGTCCCGGGTGCTTTCTTTTTTGCGGCTCTCAGAGCCAGAAGCGCTTCCCTAATATCCATCATCGTCTCGATACAGATTATATCGCATCCTGATTCCGTGAAAGCCTGCATCTGTATTTCAAAGCTCTCTGAAATCAATTCAGGGTCTGTATCACCGTAGGGTTTCAGGATCTTCCCGCTTGGGCCGCAGGATGCAGACACATAGGACTTTCCTGCAACGACCTTCTTAACGGCGGAAACGGCATTTCTGTTGATCAGGGGGGCTTTATCCTCAAGAGAGTAAGAGGCAAGTTTCAGTGGGGATCCTCCGAAGGTATTCGTCTGGATTATGTCAGCTCCGGCATCGAGGTAGAGCCTGGCGATATCCTCAAGTACATCGACCCTTGAGAGGTTCATTCCTTCAGGGCACTCACCGCTTTTAAGCCCTCTTTCGAACAGCATGGTTCCCATGGCTCCGTCCGCAACAAGTATTTCACCGTTGTTCAAACGTTCAAGCAGTTTATTCATCAACTGTCTTCCCGGAAGAACGATTCAACCGTTTCAACGGCATTGGCGCCGTCATAACTGTACGCGTCAGCACCTATTTCAAGCGCGAATTCCTTTGAAACGGGCGCCCCGCCCACCATGATTTTGACTTTACCGTAAAGCCCCGCATCCTTTGCCAGATCAACGACTTCTTTCATAACCGTCATGGTCGTGGTAAGAAGAGCGGACATTCCGATCACATGCGCGTTTTCTTCTCTGGCAACGCTGATGAACTTCTCCGCTGGAACATCGTTTCCCAGGTCAATAACCTCGAATCCAGCACCCTTGAGAAGAATCGCCACCAGGTTCTTTCCAATATCGTGCAGATCATCTTTTACGGAACCTATTACAACCTTTCCCCGGATTGGAATTCCCTCCTTGATCAGAAGCGGCTTCAGTACCTCCATAGCACTGTTCATTGCCCTTGCGGCGAGCAGAACATCGGGAAGGAATATTTCATGGTTCTTGAATTTCCCGCCTACAATGTTCATTCCGGCTATTAAACCATTATTCAGTATCTCCTCCGGAGGTATCTGTTTCTCAACA
>DAOWFD010000334.1 GCA_030638185.1 Candidatus Aegiribacteria sp. | reverse complement strand
CTGTCCTGGAGTGAGAATCAGTTCTGCTGGCATGGCGGTATCAGGGCTGGATTCAGTTTCGGTAATGCTGGACTTGCAATTGCATCCCCCACTGATCACTATCCGACAAGGACGGCGATCGGAGCTATGATACTTGCTGAACACCTGAGGAATTTGAAGATAGGATTCGAGTGTGAAATCACTTCACCCGGGAAAGATGCGGAATACATTGGCCGGCTGATGATGGAAACCCCCACTGCATCCTTTCTGAATACCCTTGTTGGAATCTCATTTACTGATGGGCCACACTGCTATAACTCTAATCTGGGTTTTTCCATAGGATTTGAAATGAATTTAGATCCTGTAAAAACTCAATTTGGATATTACTACAGGAACAGATCAAGAAGAAGTCTTCCCGATAACGATCAGTACTATGAATATTTCGATGATTCGACATCACTATTCAGTGCAGTTGTATTCTACATGCTTTAACCCTTATGTCTCTGAAACCGGTTGGCTGATCCTATCCTGTTCTTACGAATTAAAATAGCTGTATCGTTCGAACAATGGTCTTTGTTCCTGACAATTCCTCTGTTACACGGACATCTTGACTTATACAGCAGGTAAGATATTATTAGATACAGGGTTTGTATCGAGATGAAGAACAGGTTTCAGTTATCTCCTAATAGTAAAGCTCGGAGGCTTATTAATGATATCCGGATCAATACGCCTTCAAGAATGCAAATCGCTTCAGATACTGTTATTCATATTGATAGTAGTGTCATCCGGAAGTACTGCGTTCCAATCATCAACAATTCACGAAAGTGAAGCTCCGTGCATTCTAATCCTTCATTCCTATCATCCTGGATTCACATGGACGGAGAATATCTCGGCGGGATTGCATTCTATCCTGGACGAAGCAGATTTCAAGACCAATCTTCACATCGAGTATATGGATACGAAGGTTAACTTACCCGAGGTCATGTTTCCTCTATTGGAGCAGCTGTACAGGTCTAAGTATGTGGGTGAGCACATCGATCTCATCATTACCACCGATGACAATGCGCTGATCTTTCTGCTGCCCAGGCGCGATCTACTCTTTCCGGGTGTGCCCATCGTCTTCTGTGGATTGAATAACTACGACGAGTCAAGGATGGAAGGTGTCCGAGGAATCACGGGCGTGGCCGAATCTATGGATTTGGCTGGAACCATAGAACTGGCGCTTGATCTGCATCAGGGAACGCGCTACGTTGCGGTAGTAAACGACAGCACGCCTACCGGCATGCGAAATCTGGAAAACTTCAGAAATAGCGCACCCATGTTCGCTGACAGGATCGAGTTCATCGAACTGTTCAATCTGACCACTGAAGAGCTGATAGAATCCCTTAATGCACTTCCTGACGAAACGGTGGTCCTTCTCCTCTCTTTCTATCGGGACCAAACCGGAAGAGCGTTTAGTTACCAGGAATACACGTTACTTGTAACGGATAACTGCGATGCTCCCGTATATACCGCGTGGGACATGTTTGTGGGTCATGGCGTCATCGGGGGGATTGTAATCAGCAGCAAGGTACAGGGAGAATATGCCGCACGACTGGCCCTCAGGGTGCTGAACGGAGAATCGGCGGATGATATCCCGGTGCTGATTGAAAGCCCGAATGTACCGATGTTCGATTATGATGTAATGCAACGCTTCGGAATCTCCGTTTCAGATCTGCCGGCCGGGAGAGTCGTGATAAACGAACCCGTGTCGCTATACTATCGGTACAAGACTTTTATCTGGATCGCGTCAATCTTCGTGCTGCTGCAATCCGTTATGATTCTCGTCCTGACGATAAATGTCCTCAGACGCAGACGTGCCGAGCAGGAGCAGCTGAATCTCGAGCGCCAGATTCTACATGCGCAGAAACTCGAGAGCCTCGGAATACTGGCAGGTGGTATCGCTCATGACTTCAATAATCTGCTCACGGGTATCCTGGGCAATGCGGACCTTGCTCTGTTCGATCTTCCCCCGGAATCTCCGGTGCGTCAGAACATGCAGGACATTGAGACAGCGGCTCTTCGGGCTGCCGAACTCTGTCAGCAGATGCTTGCCTATTCAGGAAGAGGACATTCTATAATCGAGCCGGTCGATCTCTCGGAGTTAGTTCGAGAGATGTCCCATATCCTTGAGGTCGCAATCAAGAAGAAAGCTGTTCTGAAGTACGAACTCGCAGAGGATCCTGTCATCATCATGGCTGACGCGACACAGATTCGACAGGTGATCATGAACCTGATCACGAATGCATCGGACGCAATAGGTGATAAAAGCGGTGTAATTTCGATCTCCACAGGACTTGCTCAATACGACCGCACTTATTTACACGACACGTATATGGATGAGAATCTGCAGGAGGGAAAGTATGCTTTTCTTGAGGTGGCCGATACCGGATGCGGGATGGACAACCTGACAAGACAGAAGCTGTTCGACCCGTTTTTCTCAACCAAGGTTGACGGGCGTGGACTGGGACTGTCTGCTGTTCAGGGCATCGTGCGTGGACATAAAGGAGTGCTCAGGGTCTATAGCGAACCCGGGAAGGGAACGACATTCAGGATTCTCCTGCCTGCCTCTGACAAATCCGCCAGACCCGTTATTGCAGAAAAGGACGATCAGGAATGGAGCGGACATGGTACGGTTCTCCTGGCCGACGATGAGGAGACGGTACGCAAAATTGGCAGACATATGCTTGAACATCTGGGTCTCAGCGTGATACTGGCTGTAGACGGCCGCGAGGCCGTAGAGATCTTTCGTGCCAGGCATGACGAAATCGATTGTGTGCTCCTGGACCTGACGATGCCTGATATGGACGGGGAAGAAGCTTTTCTGGAGATGAAAAGAATCAGGAATGATGTTCGAGTCATTCTGTCCAGTGGCTACAGCGGACAGGAAATTTCAAGGCGCTTTGCAGGCAAAGGGCTTATCGGGTTCATCCAGAAACCATATGTTCTGAATGTATTTCAAAAGGCTGTCCGCGAAGCGATTGAGGGTAGAACGAAGTAAAGCATTCGGAAATCGGTATACAACGGAAGCGCATATTGCTTCATCCCGTGCGAAGCTCAAGATCCCAGGCGTTTCAACCATCCGTTAGCTTTAATTCTGGAGAAAATTTCTTTTGCGCTGAAATAGCATTCCTTCGATCCTGCTTTGTCACCCGATTCCTCAAGCATATGACCTTTGTAATAAAGCGTGATTGCCAGGTTGTAGTTATCATCAAGTTCTTTGAAGATAACTGCGGATTTCTCGAAAGATTCAGCTGACCTGCTCCACTCATGCCTTCTTGCATAAAGCCTGCCAGACAGTCGGTGAGCCGCAGCCTTCAAATTCCTGCCAACAGATTCCTTTGGAGACAGAAGAATATCCGTTATTCCATCTTCCAGCCCCTCGTGTCTGTTCTCCTCAAAATCGAGTGACAGGATGCTGATATCAATTCCTTTCATGTGACTTACTGCATCAATCTCAACGGCTATTTCGCGGGACTGCATAAAACATTCTCTTGCGGATTCCAGGTTGTTCATCATAGCCAGCGTGTCACCTTCGCTCATCAGGCATTCCATTACCCCCCTTCGATCGCCTGTATTCTTTCTGATGATGAGCGAATTACTGATCGATTCAAGAGATGCTTCGTATTTGCCAAGAATCCGGTTGATATCGCCCATATTGGCCAGAATCGAGGATTCCGTTCTGCGGTCACCGATATCCCTTGCAATCACCAATGAGCGATTAAAATAATCAAGGGATTTGTAGTACTCACTAAAAAACTCGTGTACCTTACCTATGTTGTTAAGATTAGCGGCTACCGAATTCCGGCTACCGATTCTTTCGGTTATCTCAAGTGATCGCATGAAATATTCGAGTGCCTTTCTGTACTCACAGAATTCCCAGTATATGAGGCCGCAGTTGTTGAGGCATGCCGCGTTCGTCTTTATGTCACCTATTCGTTCCGTTATTTCCAGCGAACGCTTGAAATAGTCCATGGCCCGGTTATACTCCCCGAGATTCCAGCAGGCAGCACCGATGTTGTTGAGCATTGAGGGACTGATTGTTTTTCCGCCAGTTTCCTCAAGTATTCTCATCGACTGCTCGTAGTATTCCACAGCATCGTGATATCTGCCCAGATGCCAACAACCGAGACCGGAATTATTCAGGGCTTCAGCCACCTTTTCGATGTTTTCTATTTCTCTTGAGATCTTTTCCGCTTCTTCAGCTGTTTCCAGAGCTCTGTCATATTCACCGATATCGAGTTAGGGTTTGCAGATATGCAGAAGACCATCAACTTCGAGTTCTCTGTCTGATATCTTACTCGATTGCCGTATAACTTCCTTAAGTTCATTAATCGCCTGTTCGTTCTCCCCGAGAACACTAAGCGCTATAGCCCTGTTCATCTGACATTCGATCTTTTCTCTGTTCCAACCTGCCTTGTTTATTCTAAAGCATTCTATCGCCCTGTCGTAATACTCTACGGCTTCCCTGTAAGCGTATGATTCTCTTGCTTTGTCACCTGCCGAAATGCTGTATTCTATCGCTCTCTCCATATCCCCGCCCCGGTAGAAATGCAGGGACAGATCCTCTACAACCTGCTCCTCTTTATCCCTGTGGGAATCCAGTTGTTCTCCGGCAATTGTCAGATGAAACCTCTGGCGTTTAGCTCCATTTATCCCGTTGTACACCACTTCTTTTATTACATCCTCAGAAAAGAAGAATCGTTCTCCGTCGTACTCCTTCAGAAGCCCTATCTTCAGTGCTTCGTCCATCAGGTCAAAGAGCTGTCCTTCGTTCCAGTCAGTGATTTCCAGCAGGAAGCTGAAATAGAATTCCCGGCCGATTACAGCAGCGTGTTCTATGAGATCCCTGGCTTCAGCGGATATCAGGTCAAGCTTCCTGTTTATCACATCTTTGATGGAATGAGGAATCCCGTCCGCCCTGTCTTTACGGAATTTCCACCTGTCATTTCCCCAGTAAAGAGCACCACTCCCATGAAGGGATTTCATCAGTTCCTCTATGAAGAATGGATTCCCTCCGGTTTTGTTGTAGATATATTCCGTGAGTTCGATGGGTGGAATCCTGTCGATTATCAATGAAAGCATCCTGGATACATCAGGCTCTTCCAGAGGTTCAAGTGTAATCCTGCTGAATAGGCCTTCTCGTGACATGTCGTTAAGTAACCTCTGAAAACACTCCCTGTCAGCCTCTTCAATCCGGTAGATAAGAAGGAACAGTATCGAACTGTTCCGAAACGCTCTGATAAGGTAATGGAGAAGTTCAAGCGAACCCTCATCAGCCCAGTGGATATTATCAATGGAGATGATGTATGGATTTCCGGCAACCTGCTGTTCAAAGAGCCTTCTGACCCCCTCGAAAAGGCGGAACTTATCGACAATGAGTACTTCACCGGTACTCTCACCGATGCTGTCCGACAACTCCGGAACTATCTTTGCAAGCTCTACTCTGTAAGCCTGAGGGATTTCCTTAAGGCACGATCCATTATCCATTCTTACTATCGAACGAACAAGCTCACGGAAGGGAAAATAGGGAATTGAATGGGTAGTAGCAGAGAGAATACTGCCGAGAGACCGGTAAGACTTGAATTGTTCCATATCGACTATTTCTCCCGCAAGCCTGGACTTACCCACACCGATCTCACCGCTGATGCAGAATGCTCCGCCATGATTGTCTGAAGATGATCCGACAGAACGCATTACCTCGGAAAGCTCAACACTGCGCCCGACAATCTCCTTAGTG
Organism: Candidatus Aegiribacteria sp.; assembly: GCA_030638185.1. Lineage (GTDB taxonomy): Bacteria > Fermentibacterota > Fermentibacteria > Fermentibacterales > JCC-6 > Aegiribacteria. Next base: position 7,273 of record DAOWFD010000334.1, on the reverse strand, counting down.
GGAATTGCCAGGTTACGCATGCCGCATACTGGAACACCTACTCTGTCACGGCCGTGTCTCTTTGCGCTGTAAAGACGATGATCAGCGATGTCGAAAAGCTCGGTCCACTCCTCTCCATCATGAGGAAATGACGCAATTCCAATACTCATCGTAAGGCGTACCCGTGAAAATTCCATCGAACGACATCGCTCGATGAACCTGTGTGAAATCCTTTCCGCATGTTCGTAAGGTGTCTGGGGAAGGATGAATAGGAATTCATCTCCACCGTATCTGAATACCAGATCGTTACTCCTGACAAGTTCTTCAAGCAATGAGGAGAATTCCTCCAGAACCGTATCACCAAGTAAATGGCCGTACGTGTCGTTAACGTTCTTGAAATGGTCAAGATGTATCAGAAGAATCGATGTGGGGGAAGCTTTACTGCCGGTTGTACGGAAATACTCCAAGGCCTTGATATTGAGAAAACGACGATTGTAAAGACCGGTAAGATCGTCTATGTACTCTCTTCCGACATCATTCATATTCGATTCCCGACAGATCAGCAGATAACACCTCAACATAACCTTAGTACAACAGCAAGGTTTTATCTGTACATACAAATCCTGTTATTCATTAACCCCGGTGTATAGACAATGGGCATTTTTAAATGGTATTAGACACATATCAATATCGTATGTCAAGAGCTTTAATTCCTGTTGAACGTATCCTGTTCTCTGCAGATTGTAATCGGATAAATAGGGACGGAGAGGTTTTATTCAATATTGACAAATAATATGACTTTTCAAACCGTTACAACTACAGATTATTCAACCAATTCAAATAAAATGCCTCCGTCCCTGTCTATTGACCAGGTTTCATATTGACTATTATGATTATACGGAATAGTTTTCGGTTAGTTTGTCTAATGGAGATGAAAATGAAAAATGTACTGATTGCTCTTGTTCTAGCAGCTGCCTTTACCTTTGCAGCGGACAGCTATCTTGTTGAATATCCTGTAGCAGGCAGGACTGGAACAGACGATATTCTGCAGTACGATGATGGAACCTCTTGCTGGATAGTGTCAGAAGCACTTTACTACGGAACATGGTTCGATATGATGGATTTCACGAGCAATCCGAACTATGAATTTGGCTTCACAGAATGGTGGTTTTATCATCATGCTGCGCTTCCCTGGGATACAGATCAGATTGTTGTAGATCTCTGGGCCGGCGATGCTGCGGGGCCTGCAACACCTCTCGCATCCGACGATGTCACCGCAATTCATAATGCACCTGTAATAGTGACCTACTCACCGGGAATATCAATAGTAACTGATTTCTGGATGATAGCGAACACCACAGAATATTCGATATTGGGTCTTCCATCAGTTATTTACGACCAGTTTAACAACTTCACAGGAATAGCCCACAGTTTCTACAACCAGACCGGATTGGTCTGGGAGCCCGTGGTAAGAGCGGGATACGAGATTGATGCCCTGTTCAGAGTAGATCTTATTCCTACTGGTTCCAGCCTGAACAGCGAAAGCTGGGGAGCGATCAAGGGTCTGTTCAGGTAGACATCATGAGGATCGATGCTCCGTTATAAGATCTATGGTAATTCTATGTAATTATTAAGTTTATGTATCAATAGAAAGCAGGAGGATATAAATGGCTTTTCGAGTAATTCTGGTGATTTTATGCTTGTCGGGCTATTCATACGCTTCCTGGCTCTGTCCGGTATACAGAGCGGGCATCAATGGCCTGGTCGAAGGAGAATCATCTGAAAACCTTGCAGTACTGAAATCGTGGTATGCAATAATCATGCCTGTATCCCTTGAGAACACAACTATGTCCACCCATGCCGACTGGGATTATTTAGTCAGCGAAATGCTCTTACTCATTCCACCTGTTTCCGGGTGCGATATTCTCATATGTCTTGATCTGGGCGTAGCTCCGGGGCTAAAAAGGGAATTGGAATTCTTCTGGGTCAACGGAGTTCTGATGGAACCCCGAAGCATGCTCGGCGGCTTACCTATCGATATAAACATTCTTGATGATGTAACTGAATCGAACTATCCAACAGCCGATTCGGTCTTTCACATACACAGGTGCGAGGAAGGAAGCGGAACAGTTACCAGACACAGATTACGCCCTGTTGAAGAATTCAGGTCACGCTTCGATTCGGATGAAGACTTCTGGAGCGCGGTACCTGAAACCCGTCGATTCTATGCGGATATGTGGAAGATCCCATGTAATGGTGAAGAAGAGATCGTGGTCCAGGTGCAATATCAGATTCGCGGGTGGACACATATCACCGGGTTTGAACCATTGCGATTCTCGCTGTGCCAGCCGCTTCTCTGGAACGGTCCGTTAGGCGATGGGCGTATAGTTTTTGAGCGTCCATGGACGGATGACCCTGAAATGTGGTTTGTTGAATTCGATGGAAGTGAATTACTTGCAGAAGATACGTTCTGCTACGAGGTGAAGGTAAAGGATTTCAGTGTTACCGAAGAGGAGACCATACCCTTCCTTCTGGTCGAACCTGATCCAGTGACCCTGTCAGAATAATGTATATGATCATGTGAGTATGAATCATTTTTCTAAAATGAAGTTATTAATAATCTGGCATTTTCTATGATGGAACATGATATTGAAAACTCGAAGAAGTATTCATTATTATTCAAAATCAGAATAAACGAGAAATAATTGAAATTTGTGCAAAACGCCATACAATTACTATATTTGATACTGATACTATGAGGGAGTATTTTCGCTCTATTCCAAGTGCTGCTACCATTCGCAGCCGGTGAATTCTGAGCAGGATTCAGACTTTATATATATAGATTGGAAAAATACTTAATGAAAGTTCTTATTACCGGAGGTGCGGGTTTTATCGGCTCACATCTCGCAGATCTTATTCTGGAGAAAGGTTACGAAGTACGGGTACTTGATAACCTGGACCCACAGGTACATGGCACAAACGCGGATAGACCGGATTACCTTGCTCCGGAAGTAGAACTGCAAATTGGCGATGTACGCAATCATGATGATGTAGCGAGAGCCCTCGAAGGATGTGAAATGCTCGTTCACTTCGCGGCTGCAGTTGGTGTAGGGCAGTCGATGTACAGAATAGAACACTACACATCTGTAAATTCGCTCGGTGCGTCAGTTGTCCTTGAGGAAGCTGTCAAAAGGCGAGACACTCTGAGAAAAATGCTTGTAGCCAGCTCCATGTCCATATACGGTGAGGGAATGTACGAATGCCCGAAATGCGGAAGGTATGCTCCAAGACTCCGCCCAGCCAGCCAGCTTTCCAACCATGAGTGGGAAGTCTTCTGCTCGAAGTGCAATAGTCCATGCTCACCGGTATCAGTCCCGGAGTCAAAACCTCTCTATCCCACATCCATCTACGCCATCAACAAAAGGGATCATGAAGAAATGTTCCTCGCAATAGGTGAAGCATACGATATTCCGGCAGTCGCGATGAGATTCTTCAATGTTTACGGAACGCGGCAAGCGCTCTCTAATCCATATACTGGTGTCGGGGCGATATTCGCTTCAAGATTACTGAATAACAATCCACCAGTTATATTTGAGGATGGTAAACAGAGCAGAGATTTCATTCATGTAAAGGATATTGTAAAAGCTTGCTGGTTAGCTCTTGAGAATCCTGCTTCGGATGGTAATGTTTTGAATATTGGTACAGGTCATCCGACCAGTGTACTTGATATAGGTCAAGCAATCGCCAGGGAGCTGGGAAAATCAACTGACAATTTCATAGTCAGAAATGAATTTCGGGCAGGTGATATCAGACATTGTTTCGCAGATACTTCCCATGCGGAAGAACTGCTGGAATTCAAAGCTGAAATCTCCTTTGAAGATGGAGTGAAGGATCTATGCAAATGGGTAGAATCATGTACTTCTTCGGATCTTGTTGAAACAGCTACCAACGAACTTAAGACACATGGTCTTACGAAGTAACTCCCTGATCCAAAGTTCAAGTTGCTAACCGTATTTTTCAACGAAGTGTTTCCAGAACTCCAAAGCATTCGTCCTGTCTCCGACCTCCGGGAGTAACTCCGCCAACTCATAATCGGGAGAACCGGCACCTTCAGATGGGGAAGAGACCTTCCGGTCTGTAATCCGGCCTGTTTCTTACTCCATGTATCAGCCCGAGCCACATCCAGTAAACAAGTTTTCCGCACTTCCGCTGTGGATATATCACCGTTTTTGCCAGTGTGATGGCTAAGTAGTAGAGACGGAATGCAAGCAGGTTCATTCCACTCAGATTGCGGCTTGCGAAGATGTACCTGTTTCTGTGAGTGAAGTAGACTGCAAACGGAGAGAGTACACCGCCTACTGTAATTGAAACATGGTGAATAACTCTGGCTTTCGGGACAAGATAGTTCTTGAACCCCATCTCCCTGGATTTGAGGCTCTGTTCCAAATCCTCATGGTATATGAACAGATCAGTATCCTGGTAACCTATCTTTCTGAACATATCCACGCGCATCATCATGGCACATCCGGAGATCTGATCAACCTCAACAGCCTTCTCCGGAAGATCTGCAGTTGTTTTGTACAACTGCTTCACACTCATTCGTCTGGGGATGAAAGTCCCCCCCGCGTGCCAGATAACACTTCTATCCTCGGCGTAAGTTATTGCAGGAGTTGCGAGACCTGTATCGGGATGTTTTTCGTAATGGGTCACGAGAAGATTGAGCGCGTCTGGTGCAACTTCGGTGTCGTTGTTCAACAGAATCACAAAGTCAACACCCAGTTTGATAACCAGTTCGTAAGCTTTGATGTTGCCGGCAATAAAACCGTAATTACCCGGATTTTTGTGGAAGCTGATTTCCGGCGTGTTCTCTACCCAATCGGGTGCGGGTTCTCTGGAATTGTTGTCCACAAGTCCTATAACAACTCTAACCCCCTGAGATTTCAGAAGAGACTCCACGCACTTTTGCGTCAGTTCCCACTGGTTGAGGTTAATCATGAGAACACCGACGCAGGGAAGGATTTTATTCTCTGAAGAAGTCATTGAAATCTAACCTGTCTATCTAATTAACAAAAGCAAAACGATCCAGTACGAAACCGGATAGGAACCAACCCATTGGACTGTGCAAAATAGCTTCCCGCGAGGAAAAAGAAAAGCCCCTCAGAATGTTCCAACACCGCAAAACCGCATTTCATATTGACAATTGTAGTTACACTGCAAATGTTATAAAATAATTTGACAACTGAAGGGGGGCTGAATGAAAAAGGTACTCTTTGTTCTTGCTCTCGTAACTGCTTTTGTTTATGCAGCAGACAGCTATCTTCTTGAAGGTACTGCCGGTGGCGGAGCAGGAACCGACGACCGTCTGCAATACGATGATGGAAGCGCTGCCTGGGTCACTGCAGGTGTTCCATATTATGGAACATGGTTTGATGTTGCTGATTTCTATCCCTCAGGAATGGGTATTTATTGTGGCTTCGCTGAATGGTGGACATACCACTGGGATGCGTATCCCTGGGATACCGATCTGGTTTCCCTCGAGCTTTATAACGGCGACGTTTTTGGCCCGGCAGTACAGATCGCACAAGACGAAGCCACCGCACTGCACTACGCGCCCGTTATCGTTACCTATGCAACTCCCGTAGTAGCAGAGCAGAACTTCTGGATGATTTTGAATACTACTGTATATTCAGCAGTAACAGCGCCTCATGTTCTTTCTGATGCGTCTGGCAACTTCACCGGTGAAGATCACTCATTCATCTCTGATGACTTTATTCTCTGGGAGCCCCGTAATATTGGTGGATCCCCTGTTGACCATTTATTCAGAGCTGATGGTGTTATCATTCTCACCCTTGAGAACGAAAGCTGGGGAGCAATCAAGGGTCTGTTCAGATAAAATATATCTGAAAGGCTGCAGTATCTTTGGCGGCGGGGTAACCCGCCGCCTTTTCATATCGATTTTCCGTCTTCTCCATCCCTGTTATGTTAATCAGAACGCGGTATCTGTGAAGGGAGAGGGGTCTTGAGCGTAATCACTGCTCATACAGCGGGTTTCTGCTGGGGTGTCCGCCGGGCTGTGGATATGGTTCTGGCCGAATTGAGAAAAGGTGATGATCCCTACGCGGTCTACGGGGAACTGGTTCATAATCCGCAGGTTCTTCGCGCACTTGAGGAACGGGGCGTGAGTATATGCATGACCCCGGAGAATATGAGCAGGGGTACTCTCTTTCTAAGGACCCATGGAACTACGCTGGAGAGACATAAGCAGTTAAACCGGCTTCCGCTGAAGATCAGAGACCTTACCTGCCCCAGGGTTGGCAGAGCCCTTGCGATAGCCGGGAAAAAAAGCAGGGAAGGTTACAATGTCATAATACTCGGCGATCCCTCGCATCAGGAAGTCAGGTCCATTCTGTCGTACGGTGGTGAGAGGGCACAGGTCATTTCAGGACCGAATGAGATTGCGGCTCTTTCAGGTATCTCCAGGCCGTTTCTCCTGTCACAGACCACTCAGAATACCGAGACATTCGAGAAAACGAAGAACACCCTTCGGGAAAGATATCCGGATCTGGAATATGCTTTCACCATCTGCGATTCGACTAATCTCAGGCAGGATGAGCTGCGGAAGATGTGTGGTAGAGTGGGCTGTGTTGTTGTAGTTGGAGGCAGGAACAGCGCTAATACCGCCAGACTCGCGGAGATAGCCCGGGAAGAAGGTCTCCCTTCGTATCATATCGAGACCCATGAAGAGCTTGATGCCGGTGAACTGAAAAAATATGAAAACATTCTACTTACCGCAGGAGCGTCCACACCAAGCTGGAGCATAAGAGAAATAAGAGAGAAGCTTCTGGAGATACAGGGGGGTAAACTTAGAACGGGAAAGATCTGGAAACTGCTTCAGAACGCGATTTTCGGGAATTTTCATGTTCTGCCCCTGACATTCATACTGGGAGCCGCCGGGGCATGCATCCTGAACAGTGCGAACTGGCTGATACCGGTTATGGCTGCATCTTTTTTTCTGTATGGGGTTCATACTGTAACTTCTGTGCTTGAATCCGGGTATTCCAGCCCATCAAGGTTGCGAAGACAGGAATTCATAAGATCCCGCCGTAAGCTTCTTACCGTTAGTGCAATGTTATCTTTCGCAGGTTCCCTCGCGCTGTCAGTCTTTCTTAATCCATTGTGGCCTGTGGTACTGGGAGTGATGCTGGCGCTTTTTCTCGTTTATTCCATACCGCTCATACGCAAAGTCTACCCGTTCAGGGGATTGAGGTCTCTCCCCGGTTCCAGGGACCTGATG
>DAOWFD010000236.1 GCA_030638185.1 Candidatus Aegiribacteria sp. | reverse complement strand
GGGCCTGGGGAGATGTAAGGGCTGTTCCGCACGTTGCTACGACACATTCAAATCCAGCGTCCAGAAACCGTGCATGATCGAAATAACCCTCAACGAGTATAATCATGTCCAGGTCCCTTGATACTCGTGCGGCATCTCTGTAGCCGTAAAGGTAATCACCCTTTCTGTAAATGGGTGAATCGGGACCGTTAAGGTACTTTGGAGCCCCGGTTGCGGATTCTTTTATCAGCCTCCCGCCAAAACTGATTATTCTACCCCGTCTGTCGGAGATAGGGAACAGTATTCTGCCCCTGAATCTGTCGTATATCCCGCTGCCCCTGGTGGATCGCAGAGCCACACCCGATTCAATAAGCTGGCTTTCGGAATACCCTTTCTCGCGAAGGTGGGCGGACAGCCTGCCTTCATCGGGAGCCCAGCCGATACCAAGTTTTTCTACGATCCGTTCAGAAAGTTTTCGTCCCTCCAGATAATCCTGCGCATCGGTGGAAGCCTTCCCGGTCAGCTGCTTCCTGTAATAACTGTGAGCCTGGGCAAGGATCTCCCTGAATACATCAGTTCTTGTTGTATCCCTTCCGGTTCTTTCCAGCTTGATGCCGGCTTCGGATGCCAGTTCCTCAACAGCTTCGGTAAAAGAGAAGTTGAGGTAGTTCATGAGAAATGAGAATACGTCTCCTCCTGCGCCGCACCCGAAACAGTGATACATCTGCCTCTCGGGGGTAACGAAGAATGACGGGGTCTTCTCCCTGTGGAAGGGGCATAAACCCTTTATGCTTCTCCCGGATTTCTTCAGGCTGACGTACCTGCCTATTACGGCAGCAATATCTGTCGATGCCCTGACACGTTCAACGGATTCGTTCGAGAAATAGCCGCTTTTCCCGCTCATAAGGATTTCTTCTCAGCTGTATTCAGGAATACGATTGTCACTCCGGTTCCTCCTTCAAAGGGTCTTCCCTGCCTGAAGGAGGTTATCCTCCTGTCTCCCCGTACCATATCGACGACAGCCTTCATCAATATTCCTTTTCCCTTACCATGTATGATATTGATGAGGGGAATTCCTGCGACGATTCCATCATCGATGGCCCGGTCAATCTCAGCAAGCGCCTCTTCAGCTGACATACCTCTCAGGTCCAGCTCAGTTTCAGCTGTAACTGGAGTGCTCCACCCTGCGGAAGAAGGTTTCTCGTCTGGTGGCTTTATCTTCTCAAGGTCGCAAAGGGGCTTTCTCAGTTTGAGATCACCAAGGATCACAGTGGCCTGATCCCTCCCGGTTTCCTCAACCTTTCCACATCCGCTCCATCCCTTTACATTGACCCAGTCTCCCGGTTCTATATCCCCTCCAATAAGTTCGTTGTCAATGGTGGATTCCCCCTTGGAGCCATGGGATATCGTGGATACTTCCCTGATCTTCGATCTGAGCCCCCTCCGTTCTTCGGGGGATTCGGACCTGGCCAGTCTGGCCAGAAGTGAATCGGCCCTTGAATTCACACTACGCTCTAATTCAAGGTAATCCTTCTCGATCTTCCTATTCTGAATAAGCAGATCGTTCCTGGCCCTGTCCAGTTCCGCTTCCTTCCTCTCAATCGATTTCCTGCTTTCCTCCCGTTCACTGCCCAGTTCCTCCAGCTGGAGCCGAACTTCCTTCCTCGCGGAAGTTATTTCCTCAAGCATTCTATCCAGCCGGAATGAATCACCCGATAACTCCTGGGCTCTTGACAGAACGGAATCCGGAAAATTCATTCTTCGTGCTATTTCAAGTGTAAAAGAAGATCCGGGGATTCCCGCAACGAAAGTGTAATCCGGCTGCAGCGAATCGGTCCGGAAATTCATGCATCCATTGAAAAAGCCAGGTCTTCCTTGTGCGAAACTCTTGAGTTGCCCCTGGTGCGTTGTGACAATAACCCGGCAGCCTGATTTGGACAGATGCTCCAGTACAGAGGCAGCCAGAGCGGCTCCCGTAAGAGGATCTGTCCCGGCAGCCGGTTCATCGATCAGGGCAAGTGAGCTCTCACCGGGCGTTTTTAGCATTTCAAGCTGTTCAAGCAGACGGGCGGAGTAGGTGCTCTGGTGCTGGGCGATCGATTGCTGATCTCCGATGGAAACATACAATCTCCCGAAGAAGGGGAGAGTGGAATATGCGTCCACTCGCGCACCTATCCCGGACTGAGAAGTGACAACGGCCAGTCCCACTGCCTTGAGCAGTACGCTTTTCCCTCCGGCATTGGGCCCGCTCACGATCAGAACCCTCCAGTCTTCGGGAAGTTCAACATCGTTGCTGACAACTTCTTCCTCGGGTATCAGAGGATGTTTCAGGTTCATGAGCGACAGGCGGCCTTCGGAAGGAAAGACCGTTCCGTATTCTCGATGGTGGGAAGCCCTGGCGAAAACGGCATCAAGGGAAGCTGATGCGTCAAGACATTCCTTAAGACTGTGAAGATGTTCCCTTATCTCAAGTGAAGCTTCCTTGAGAATCCTCCTCTTCTCGAAATCAAGGTCCAGGGAGGCTTCCCTCATGGCGTTACCATCTTCGACAAGTTCCGAGGGCTCAATGAAAATCGTCTCACCGCTTTCGGACCGGTCATGAACGATTCCCCGAACATCGCTTTTCCTTGAGGAAATAACGGGCAGAACATACCTTCCATCCCTCAATGTAGGGGGAATATCCCTGAGTACATTCCTGCTGGAAAGAGATGACGAAATTTTCGCTATCCTCTTTGACAGTTTCCGCTTAAGTCTGTCCACCTGTCTTAGCAGCCGGGAGAGTTCCCTGGATGCATCTGGAGAGAGTTCCCCATCCGGAGTAGTTATTGATATGAGCCTGTCTGACAGTTTCGCAAGCCTGGGGATCCGTTCAAGATACTTATCCAGAGCTGAATGATCGGCTGTTCCATTCCTGGAGCTGTCTACACACT
>DAOWFD010000374.1 GCA_030638185.1 Candidatus Aegiribacteria sp. | reverse complement strand
ATAGAAACCGGCGGGCACATTAAAGGGGAATTCTCTTTTCCTGTGCTTATCGATGGGGTTGAATACAGCAGCTTCACCAGCTTCATTCCTTTTGAGAATACCGGAGTACTTGATTCACTGGCTTCTCATAACGTTCTCGTAACAGCCAAACCGCCAAACGAACTGCTTGCACAGATACTCTCTTTCATTCCATTCCTGCTTCTGATCGGTTTCTTTATCTATTTCATGAGAAGGGCTGGAGGGGGCGGCAAGGCGTTCTCATTCGGTAAAAGCAGAGCCAGGCTCTTTTCCAGCGACAAGCCTCAGGTTACGTTTGAGGATGTGGCCGGAGCGGATGAGGCAAAGGCCGAACTGCAGGAAGTAATTGAATTCCTCAACAAGCCTGATAAGTTCCGTCGTCTGGGTGGAAAGGTTCCCAAGGGCGTACTGCTTGTCGGAAGGCCTGGAACAGGTAAAACTCTCCTGGCGAAAGCGGTTGCGGGGGAAGCAAAGGTTCCATTCTATTCAATGAGCGGCTCCGATTTTGTAGAAATGTTCGTGGGAGTAGGTGCCAGCAGGGTAAGAGATCTTTTTATACAGGGAAAATCCAAGGCACCCTGCATTATTTTCATCGATGAGATAGATGCGGTAGGAAGACACCGGGGAGCCGGGCTCGGAGGGGGGCACGATGAAAGGGAACAGACCCTCAATGCTCTTCTTGTAGAAATGGACGGCTTCGAGGAGAATGCCGGAGTAATAGTTATGGCAGCCACAAACCGTCCCGATGTTCTTGATCCGGCACTTATGCGGCCGGGGAGATTCGACCGGCGGATTGTCGTGAGTATGCCTGATGTAAAGGGCCGGGAGGCCATACTGAAAGTACACACACGCAAAATGCCGGTTAATGAAAACGTTAGTCTTGAAAAAGTTGCAAGGAGTACTCCCGGTTTCAGCGGTGCCGACCTTGAAAGCCTGGCCAATGAGGCAGCTCTAAGGGCGGCAAGACGAGGTGCAAAGAAAGTTGAACAGGAAGATTTCGACTATGCAATTGACCGTATCATACTCGGGCTGGAACGTAAGAGTATCGTTATCAGCCCCGATCAGAAGAAGTGTACCGCCTACCATGAGAGCGGTCATGGGGTGGTGGGCATATTTGTCCCTGAATCGGATCCAATACACAAGATCACTATAGTTCCCAGGGGAATGGCCATGGGTGTAACCAGTTTTCTTCCCTCCGATGACCGATATACCTATACCGAAAAGAAACTTGTCAGTATGCTCGCCACACTGATGGGGGGCAGGGCTTCTGAAAACCTCTTCCTTGATACTTTGAGTACCGGTGCAGCGAATGATCTGGGAAAGGCAACCGAACTTGCGAGGAAAATGGTCTGTGAATGGGGAATGAGCGAGAAACTCGGTCCCGTCACACACGGAGAAACGGGAGACTTGATCTTCCTTGGAAGGGAATTTAACAAGACCAGGGATTACAGTGAGAATACAGCCAGAGTGATAGATGCAGAAATCAAGAGGATCATTGAGGAAGCATACATTATTGCTCTTGAAATACTGAATGATAACCGGGACATTGTAGAAAGAATAGCTGAACAGCTCCTGGAAAAGGAAACGATTTCAAGCGATGAGATAAATACCATATTCCGGGAACTACGCCCTGATATGGGTCCTATGCTCTCCCTTCTGCCCATTTCAGAGATCCGGGAAACAGCCGATTCTTCCAATGATGATCTTGAACAAGAACAGGAAGTTCGTGAAAATGATGGATCTGAAGAAAATAGAACGGGGAGTGAGGCTGATGCTGGAGGGAGTGGGGGAGGATCCTGACAGAGAAGGTCTGAAGGAGACTCCGTACCGCGTATCCATTTCAATGGCCGAGTTGTACCGAGGCCTGAACCCCGAGGAGTTAAAGCCTGTCAAGACCATGTCCTGTAAAGGGCAGAACGAAATGATCATCGTAAAGGACATCAGTTTTTCATCCATGTGTGAGCATCATCTTCTTCCCTATATAGGCAGGTGTGATGTTATCTATCTCCCTGCGAACGATCGCATAGCAGGTTTGTCATCTATTGTTGAGATGGTTGAAACGATGGCGGCCAGGCCGACAATTCAGGAGAGGCTTACAACCGAAATAGCGGATAGACTGATGACCGAACTGTCTGCTAAGGGCGTTATGGTCGTAATGGAAGCTGAGCATATGTGCCTTGCCATGCGTGGCGTCAAGAAACGCGATTCAAGAATAGTCACATCAGCCATGCGTGGTTACCTTAAGAAGCTTGAAACAAGGACCGAAGCGCTTTCCCTTATTGGAAGAGCGATAAGAGTCACCTGATGAGAATCAGGAAACTCCATATCTCCAGCGATGATCAATGGCGCAGAGAACTGGTCTTCATCGGCGCGGATCCAGTTACCTGGAACAGGCTTTCCGTGAAATGCAGAGTATCCGTTTTCTCCACAGGGTTATTGTCCGTAACTGCGGCGAATATTCTTAAGCAATGCATGCTTTCCGGAGGAGCGGACGCCATTGTATCCAGAAAGACGGTTTCCGGCAAAGCAAGTGAGACCAGGGCACTGATCGTTGGGACAACTAAACAGTTATTGCAGGGATGCGAATCGCTTATCGGACAGCCGTTTGGACTCCCGGAGCTTGCACTTGAACTCAGAATTGCACTTAAAGGTTTTCCCTTTCTGCCGCAAAAGATCCTGACTTGTGGCAAAGTACTTGATTTCAGCAGACGCCCATTGGTAATGGGCATTCTGAATGTAACCTCCGATTCTTTCAGCGATGGAGGGAACTTTCTGGATACCGAGGCAGCGGTTGAACATGCAAGATCAATGACGAGTCAGGGAGCGGATATAATAGATATCGGGGCGGAGTCCACCAGACCCGGTTCACTGCCCGTACCTCCTGCCATTCAGCTTGAACGACTGCTTCCCATACTTAAAAGGTTTTCAGGTGACTGCAGGGCCGTTATCTCCGTTGATACAGCCAGCGCGGAGGTAGCGGATGCCGTTCTTTCGGCGGGGGCTGAGATGATAAACGATGTAACTGCCATGTCCGACCCGGCAATGCCGGAAGTAGTAGCGAATGCTAATGTCCCGGTGGTTCTGATGCATATGCAGGGAAAACCTGAGACTATGCAGAATAACCCGAGATATACTGATGTGGTGGAAGAAATCTACACATTTTTTCAGAAGAGAATCACAGTAGCGGCTGAGTCGGGAATCTCAAGAGAGCGTATTTTTGTTGATCCAGGCATAGGCTTCGGTAAAAAACTGAAGGATAATATACAACTTATCTCCAGACTGGCAGAATTCAAATGGCTTGGCTGCAGAGTTCTTCTCGGGCACTCTCGAAAGAGTTTTCTCGGTATGCTGACCGGAATCGAGAAGCCCTCTGCACTTGAAGCTGGTACCCACGCCGTAACTGCACTATCTTCTAACTTTGCGGATATCGTGAGGGTTCATGACGTTGAGGGAACGTTGCAGGTTCTTAAAATCTCGAGGGAGTTTGGACAGAGAATATGATGATACAGCCATTGGGACACTCCATCATCAGCGGCTTCTGGATTGCGCAGCTGGCGAACATCGTTATTATCGCCATCATTGTAAGAATGCTGCTGAAGTACCTCTGGAGGACTCCTGCAATGCCTGTAATTCTGATGTTCATGATCATCATTCTGTTAGCGAACATTCTTGGGCAACTGGGGTTCTTTACAATCAACTACCTGCTTCAGAATCTGACACCGATTCTGTTTATAGCCGTGGTGGTTATTTTCCATGAAGAGATCAAGGATTTGCTAGGTACAATGGGCCGCAATCTGAGAAGATTCTACGGCCGTGCTGACATTATTGAGCGGAGCGAGATTGAGTCCCTTATTGAAACCTGTGTTCTTTTAAGAAAGCTCCGGATTGGAGGGCTCTTTGTAGTGGAAAGAGAGGAATCTCTTGAAAGTATCTACGGTGATCCTGTCATACTCGACAAGCTCAAGATCAACCCTGCTGTCGTTGCCTCGCTCCTTCAACCCCCGGGAGTTCTCCATGACGGTGCTATCATTATAAGTAACGGACGTATTGTAGGAGCCAGGGCAATCCTTCCTCTTTCACGTAAAACGTTCTTTGGAAGATCCAGGGTGAACAAACCCAGACCGACCCTTGGAACCCGTCACAGAGCGGCCATTGGAGTAACCGAGGTTTCCGATGCTATCGCTGTTGTTGTAAGTGAGGAAACGGGTAATTTCAGTATTGCCCATGACGGAATTCTCGAAGAAGCCATTGTACTGGATGAGTTCGGGAAAAGACTGGTAGAGCTTACTTCGGAAAGAGAAAACAAGTAACCATGCTGGATAAGCTCAAGCAGGAACTTGTAGAAACCGCTCATTCAGTTATCAGTATATCTGCACGGAAGATGCCCGGAGCTTTTCAGAATGCCCTGCATTCATGTATCGCGCATAATTACAATCTTGAATTGAGTCTTCTTGCATGCGCTTCTTCCAAGTGGTGCGGCTCTACCGAGTATTCAGGTATGCCTGCCGCAATTGCCGCTCTCATGCTTCGTGCAGGCATTACTGTTCATCTTGAAGTAAACGGTTTTACCGGAGTTTTTGATAAACTGCCGCAATTGCTGGATGAGAGGGATGACACCCTGGCAATACTGGCCGGTGACGGTCTTATTGCGCTCGCTATTGAATATCTTGCAGATAACGGCGGGATGCATTCCTCAAGGCTGGTTTCGGAAGCTGTTAAAGCTATGGGAGCTCGTGGGATGCTGGCAGGATTATCCATGGAAGTCGATCGAGCAGATGGAGTAGAAACGGAAGTCCCTGATGGTCGGTCTCTGTCGGAACTGTACAGCGGTCAGCTTGCCAGGTTCGCTTCCCAAGGCGGGGCGCTTCTTGCAGGGGCATCGGATATGATGCTTGATGACGCGGCACAGATAGGTGTCCTTACGGGACGGGCGAAGTTTCTTGTGAGGAAGGCTGAATCCAGTGAAGACAGGGATGAGAGAAGGGATCTTGGTTTTCAGGCCAGGACTTTAATCGAACTGGCAGAGACAATAGCAGGTCACAAACCAAACGCAGCATTATTTAACTCAATAATGTACTTATCAGACTTCATCTAGGGGACGTCCCACATTTACAAAATCCATCGGGCGTGCTAAAGATATTCTTTCAGCTCGTGAAGATCCATCCAGCTGATCACTCTGGTATTCTGCCTGAATTGTGCCTTCTCTCCACCATATACCAGCCAGGAATCCTCATTTCCAATTCCGCTGCACTTTTGCCAGAAATCCAATCCTCTGAAGAAATCGCTGTTCAGAGTCTGACCGGATTTGATTTCAAGTGGAATCAATTTGTCTGATTTATCGAAAAGAACATCCACCTCATGACCTTTATGATCACGCCAGAAATACATATTTGATTGAAATCCCATATTGAACTGCATTTTTACGAATTCACTGATAACCCAGCTTTCGAACAGATTTCCTCTGAGGGGATGGGATTCCAGCTGTTCGACTTCCCTGATATTCAGAAGCCAGGCGGCAAGTCCGGAATCGTAGAAGTAGAGCTTTGGTGATTTTGTAATGCGTTTGTTGAAATTGCGGAAATGCGGCTGAAGCAGAAAAACCAGATAGCTTGTCTCAAGTATCGAAAGCCAGGCTTTTGCGGTGTTGTGCGTAATGCCGGCATCTGTTGCCAACCCGGATAAATTAAGTAGCTGTCCGGTTCTGCCGGCGCACAGGCGCACAAATCTTTGAAATGTTCTGAGATCCCGAATGTTCAGCATCTGACGAACATCTCGCTCAATATAGGTGTTCATGTAATTCGAAAACCAGGTTGACGGATTTAGATTGCGGTCGTGAATAGGGGGGTACAACCCTCTGTACATTACCGGATCAAGGGCCTGGAGGTTAGAATACACCTCTCCATACGTGAAAGGCAGCAGTTGAACAAGTGCAACCCTTCCCGCGAGAGATTGTGTTATTCCGGAGTGAAAGCCGAACTGCTGTGATCCCGTGAGAATGAAACGGCCCATCTGAGTACTCCCATCCAGAACGCCCTGCAGATAGGAGAAGAGTTCCGGACAGCGCTGCACCTCGTCGAGGATTGCACCTTTCTCATGAACATGCAGGAATTTTCGGGGATCCTCGCGAGCCAGCATCAGAATATCCGGATCTTCAAGAGACACGTATGCTTTATTCGGGAACAGCATTTTGGCCAGGGTTGTTTTTCCTGATTGACGCGGTCCGGTGATAGCAATTGCCGGATAACCTTTGGCCAGTTCTTTGACTGTTTTGGATATATGCCTTTTAATCATGATTGAAAAGTACTTCAAAGAGTGTAAATTGTCAATACAATTCTCAATTATCACCAATCAGAAATATATCACAGCCCACACTTGTCTTCTGCAGCGGGAGGAAAGTTCAATTTCCGCCTTTATTCCATCAGTAAAAATTTCTTTGAAATAGTACTATCTCCAGTTTGAAGCTGCAAAAAATAGATGCCTGACATAAAGTATTTAACATCAATATTAATCGGCTGCCACTCCGCTACGGACTACGCCCTCCGCTCTGTTGCAGCCGTGAACACAAGGCAGAAATCCGCCTTAAACAACCCCTTTTCTGTCTTGACAATCCAGGCCACCTCAGAATAGAATTTCCTGACCAGGCTGTTGCGGAAAGCCTGCCTATGATATCATCACCATACTGGACGAGATCAGATATAGTATTTAATCAGTGTGTTCTATGTAGTCCTGGATTGATACTGCTGTTTCCGGGAAACTGTGGAGTATTTTTCGATCCATTGTAACGAGGGGTACATTCAGGTCTTGTGCAAGATTGACGAATTCACAGTCGTAAGCGGAACAACCGCTGTTCCCGGACAGCTTAAGAACCTGAAGGGAGTTGATTTCATATTCGTTGTGCTTCAGTAGGCTTTCTGCGGCTTCAAAGATTTGAATGGCAACCGGTAATGAAAGGATTTCTTTTCTGACATAGAGAGAGAGCACATTCCTTAATTCACTTCTCCAAAGAAGCGGGGCTGCCCAGGAAGATGTTTTCCGGAACAATTGATCCGTCAGATCAGAAAATTCCGAAGAAAGATAGAAGTAGCTGATGACATTTGTGTCAACAACGATCATGGTCTTCCCTCAATTTTCACCTTTGAGAGTTCCTTGTGACTGATAATGTATTCTGCTGTCTTCTCGCGGAGCGTTCTTGCTGCCAGCAAATGTTCACTGGGGTCAACTGCTGTACAGGTGGTGGCCTGCTTGATAAGAAAAATGATTTCACTGTTGATACTGCGGTAGTGTTCTGCTGCTCGATGTTTGAGTGTTTCATACAAGGTGTCCGGGATATTCTTCACTGTAATTGTTGCCATGATAATCCTCCTTTCAGTATGGAACCAATATGGTTTCATGTAAAGAATCTGTCAATGATTCCAGGGAAGCCTATGTTCAATAAGAACTGCGTGAATCCGGGCTAAAGGAGGTGGTATGGGTCAACGTCGATTTCAAGGCGGACGCCCTTATGGGGAATAGTATCGAACTGCTTTCTCACTTCACGAGAAACCCGGGCAAGAGTCTTCCTTGAAGGTGATTTCGCTATAGCGCTCCATCTCCATCTTCGGTTGATCCGCGGGAATGCCGCCTCAAGGACGTCTGATATGTAGGTATTGCCTTCGTCGATATCTTTCACAGAGCCATTTGCCGCTTTCTGAACCCTGCCTTTGTCAAGCCCGCTCCAGACGAATCTCACAAGATAACCGTAAGGAGGATACCCGAATATTTTCCTAATTCTGCTTTCTCTCTTCCAGAAATCAGCGAAATCATGATACGCCCCTGCTCTTATCACAGGATTATCTGGATCATGGGTCTGAATGATAACTTCCCCCGGGATCTTTCCCCTGCCCGCTCTGCCTGCAACCTGGAGAATCAGCTGAAAAGTCCTTTCGGCCGCCCTGAAATCGGGGAAAGCCAGGCCCATATCAGCGGAAATAATCCCAACAAGCGTTACACCGGGAAAATCATGCCCCTTGGCAACCATCTGCGTACCCAGAAGTACATCTCCCTCGCCCTTTGCGAACCTGCTCAGTATATCCCAGTGCGCATCCTTGCCCCTGGTCGTGTCGGCATCCATTCTGATCACTCTGGTTTCAGGCAGCAGTTTTCTCAGGTAATCCTCGACTTTTTGTATGCCGGGTCCCATATGAGCGAACTCGTCGAAGCCGCATTCAGGGCATCTGATCATTGCTGCTTTCCAGTGATTACAGTAGTGGCACCTCAGAACCTGCCCCTTTCTGTGGTAGGTCAGTGTTACTCCGCAGTTGGGGCATTCCTCCCGGTGTCCGCAGTTTCTGCACATCTGAGTGGGAGAGAAACCTCTGCGGTTTATAAGGATGATGCTTTGTTCTCCTCTTGTGGTTCTGCGCCCGATACCTTTGAGCAGTTCATCCGAAAGTAGAGGGTGATCCATACTTCCCTCATCAACCAGGACAGTCGAAGGCATCGGAATACCGTCTATCCTGTTTTCAAGTTCAAGAAGTTGATATCGCCCTTTGACCGCGTTTCCGTACGATTCCATAGAAGGGCTTGCGGAACCCAGAATAACCGGGATTCCTTCCATCGTTCCTCTTACGACCGCTACATCCCTTGAATTGTATCTCGGCAGTTCGTTCTGCTTGTAACTGCTGTCATGTTCTTCGTCCACAACGATTATTCCCAGGTCAGGAAGTGGTGCGAAGACAGCGCTTCTGGGACCTATTACAATTCTTCGTTCTCCGAGTTTTGCCAGGTTCCAGCTGTCAAGCCGTTCGCCGCCGGTCATCCCGCTGTGGAGTACGGTCACCAGCCCCGGAAATCTTCTGCTGAAACGGGAAACTGTCAGAGGTGTAAGGGAAATTTCGGGAACTAGAACGAGGGCCGTTCGGTCCCTCGAAATAACTTCGGATATTGCCCGGAGATAAACTTCTGTCTTGCCGCTTCCTGTAACACCGTGAATGAGGAACACCCTGTTACGATCCAGACTTTCAGTAACTGCTTTCAGGGCGTAGTCCTGAGCTTCGGAAAGCACAGGAATATCCTTTTCCTTCTCAATATCCATTCTTACCAGAGATTCCCTGTACCTTCTACGATAGGATTCCTTCACAAGTCCTTTTTTTCTGAGGCCTTCAAGGGACGATGCCGTAGCACCTGTTGTTTTCATCAATTGCCTGCGGGTAACCGGCCCTTCGCAGGTCGCCAGGTACAGGAGAATTTCAGCCTGACGGGGAGCTGTACGTTTTATAGCATCAGCTCTCCTGATAAGCTTTGAATCCTCAATAGTAGCTTCAACTATTCTTTCCCTGACCGGTTCAGGACCAGAAACAGACTTCCATGTCGTCCTGAGAACTCCCCTTCTCTCAAGTACAGACAATTCCTTCTCCAGGGGATAATCACTGTTCATACTGTCTCTGAATAGTTTTACGGAGACATTCCTGCGGGCTGGAAGAAGGCTGCTGAATGGATGTTCAGGATCAATCTTACCGGTCAGGGTTACCACCCTTTCCGCTTTACCTGAGATTCCAGGAGGATGAGCGGCCGCCATCATCATTCCAGGAGGCGCCTGGTAGTAATCAGCCACCCACCTCACAAGCTCCAGGATAGTCTGGGGAAGAAGAGGATTGGAATCAAGTCTGTCCAGAATATCTTTTACTTCCAGCCTGTTCCCCTGCTCAGTGGTAGTGAATCCCCATACATAACCGATTAGCCTGTCTGTTCCGAGCGGTACCGCTACTCTGCATCCAACGAGGTTACCACCCGCTAACCTTGACGGTATTGAGTATGTGAAGGACTGCCAGAGCGGCCTGTTGAGGACGACTTCAATCAGTTTGATGTTCTTCTCAGTTGTCACTTGGAAAGGGGATTTCCCGGGATTCCGCAGGATCTTTCAAGAACCAGCTGCCTTGCTTCACTGACCTTCATGGGAAGCGAAGGCAAAGTTGGGAATTCACCATTTCGAAATACCGTTCTGCCTGCCACCATGGTTAACACGATTCTTTCCGGCCATATCAGCTCAAGTATATACCTTACCGGATCTTCTGAGAGCGCAGGTTCTTCCCACTCCTCATCGGAGGGTTCGATGAGAGTAATATCCGCGGCAAAATTCTCGGAAAGTCTTCCCGTATTCTTCCATCCCAATGCAAGGGCAGCCGATCGTGTGGCACTGTTGAACCAGAACTCTGTGCATGTGGCTGCAGGTGATTTCTTAATCGACGCAAGCCCCATTGCCAGACGCAGATCGCCTGCCAGATCGAGCCGGTTATTACATGGTGCTCCATCACTTGCAACGGTTACTCTGACCTTTGAGTTACGCATCGCAGGAATATCCGCGATACCGCTCCCGAGCCTGAGATTGGTCCAGGGACAATGTACTGCAGTAGTTCCGGATTTCTGTAGTATTTTCATTTCTCCCTCCTGCAGATATATGCAGTGGGCAAGCAATGTATCCGGGCCGGTGAAACCCCTCTTATCCAGGAAATATATATTGCCGCCGCTCTCTCTTATGGCCGGATGCTTAAGTTCATCCTGAGATTCGGAGGCATGTGTCGTTCTCTTGATACCTGGAGGAAGCTCAGCCAGCCATTCCCAGACACTGTCTGAGCATGAAAGGGCGAATCTGGGTGTGTACGCGTAAGTCACAAGACCGCCGCAGGAATTCATTACCCTTTCGCTTTCCTCCTTCAACCAGGAGAGTTCCTCCGTTATCCAGTCAGGTCCCACATCCATTAGAGAATTCCCGGTGACCGCCCTTGTGCCAGATCTCCCGAGAATATCTACTGTAACTCCCGAATTTCTGAGAACTCCCATGTCAAGCAGCCCTGTACAACCTGACGAGAATAATTCCCTTAAAGACCGGGTCACCGATACGGCAAGTGTATCGGGCGTATGTGACGCCTCGAAGGGCCATATCCTGTTTTCAAGCCAGGGGAGAAGTGTTCTTCCTTCGGCCATTCCGCGGAAAAGTGTCTGTCCCAGATGAATATGTGTCTGTATCAGACCGGGCATCGCGATACAGTTTTTCCATCTACCGGTGGCATTTCGTCTGGCGACGGATCTTATCAAACCGTTTTCCAGTTCGATGGAAAACCCGCCGGGAAAGAACTTACCGTTATCAATGATTCCAGCTACATCCAGTACTTTTTCCATATCCGTATTATGCACCTTTATCATGGTGCTTGAAAAGCTCCACCCCGGAATAGGACGGTTCTAATGGGACACTTTCAGAAAATATTATTAGATTCACTTGATTAATCGATAACATCAACAGTACCCATACGAGTATAGCCGGAGGGAACTTTGTATGAAAGCCTTGATTTTTCTGTTTATTCCGCTTGTTCTGGCTGTTTCTGCGGCCGACTTTGAGACCAGGCTGCTGGGGAATGGTTTAACTGTTATTGTCAGCCCTGATGACACATCTCCTGTAGTAACGATCTGTATTGCTGTTAAGACGGGAGCAACATGCGAGACACCCGAAACAAACGGGCTGGCGCATTTTTACGAGCATATGTTCTTCAAGGGGAACGAAGCTCTGCCGGATCAGACCGCCTACAATCTCAGAATGGGAGAACTTGGAATTATCCGAAACGGAACCACTGCTACCGAGAAGGTACAGTATTTCATTACACTGGGAAGTGAGAATTTCCAGGAGGGGCTTGAGTTCATGTATGACGCCATAACCTCACCTCTTTTCGATATGGAAGAGATGGAGAGGGAACGTGAAGTCATAATGAATGAGCACGACAGAGGACTTGCACATCCCTTTTACAACCTAACACTTGCGAGGGAAAAAGTTATCTACGCCGACGCCCCGTGGAGAAAAAGCCCCATCGGAGTTCCGGAAGTTATCCGGGCTGCGGCTCCCCCCGCTATGCACGCTTTTCAGGAGCTGTATTACACTCCTGACAATTCAGCTTTGATAATTACCGGGGATGTCGATTATGAAGAGGCTTTCAGACTGTCCGAAGAGCAGTTCCGGGACTGGGAGTACGGGGGCAGGAGCAATTACGACAGTCTCCCGAGGCTTATCAGAATTGAGAGGGACACTACAGTCTTTGTAGACAGCCCCTCAGGTGCAGGATACGTTTCTGTGGTATACGAAGGTCCATCGATATCCACAGACCCCGGAGACAGTTATCCTGCAGACATATGGGGTTCATACCTTTCCCTCATGAGCAGGGAATTCTACACCGACCTGGTTACCAACGGACCCTTCATCAATGTATACGGTTCGTACTTCACGCAACGCTTTTCACCTTCGATAACCTTTGCCGGAATGGTGCCACCGGACAAGGCTGAAGAGGCACTGGACCTTCTTCTTGAGGAAATCCAACAGCTTCAGTCCCCCGATTATTACGATGAAGAGGGTATCTTGCTGGCGAAAGAGGAACTTTTCCGTCACAGGATTCTGGCGGAGGAGACTTCCAGAGATATAGCTGTCGAATCCATGCCTTTCTGGTGGGTAGTTGCGGGCAGCCTGGATTACTACGCCACTTACCAGGACAGTCTTAATGCTGTAGAACCGGAAGACATAAGCGAATTTCTTGAAACCTGGATAGTGAATAAACCACGTGCCGCGTTTGTACTGATGCCTCTTGACGGAGAGGAGAACCGGTAATGAAGATTATCTGTCTCACGGTTGCTGTTCTGCTTGGTTCGTTGTATGCGTCGGTTCCCGAGGATGTAGAGGAGTTCACTCTGTCCAACGGCATCCCTGTCATCACCAGATCTATTGACAATAACGAAATAGAAGGTGTTTCTTTTTTCATAATCGGCGGTTCCAGCGCTTTGACGGAAGAAACTCAGGGTCTTGAGAGGTTTTCCCTTGAGTGCGCCATGATGGGTTCAGAGGATTTTCCCGGACCAGAATGGCGCGAACTGATGGACAGAACACAGGCTGAATGGACCAGCAGTTTCAACTACGATTACAGCAGGTACCACCTTAGATGTATTAGAGAGGATCTTCCGATCCTCCTTTCCGCCTTCGGAAACTCTCTGCTGTACCCGGAGCTTGAGGAGAATGCATTTGAACAGGTGCGCACAAGTACAATTCAGGACCTGCAGGAGAAGTACAACGATCCAGACGGCTGGATATGGTTTGTGGCCAACGATGCATTTATGCCCGGACACACATACAGGCGGCTTCCCGATGGTACGGTTGAGACTGTTTCCAGATTCACCATAGAAGATGTATCTAATATGCTTAACGAGAGAATACGTTCAGGGAATCTGCTGATAACGCACGCTGGACCAACGAAACCTGAAGAGCTGCGGAGTATACTGGAGCAGGCCTTCGGAGATATCCCGGAAGGCGGACAGGAATTCCAGCAGGTTGAACCCTTTACGATCAACAGTGATACGATTGTTGTACAGCATAGAGAAGTCCCCACAGCCTATGCAGTTGTTAAATTCAACGCTCCGCCCCAGGGCCATGAGGATCTCCTGCCTTTCCGTGCCGCTATGACAGTTGTTTACGATCTCCTCTGGCAGGTACTTAGAACCGACTATGCTCTTACATATTCAACCCATTCCGGTGCAACCAGATATAGGGAAAACTGGGGCTACATGTACGTCAGCTCTCCGCAGCCTGTGATGGCCTGCTCACTCATGGCAGAAGTACTTGCAGAATTGATCGAGAATCCCGTTGATGAAGACATCGTCAGGGGAACGATAGAGAAGGGCAGGACACTTGAGAACCTCAGAGCTGCAAGCAAGGATAATCAGTGCTGGATGATGGGGAATTCTGAAATCTGCACAGGAGACTGGAGAAACGCCTACACAGTATTCGATAATATTTCGGAACTGTCATCCGCAGATCTGAGTGCAGTACTGAATAGATGGATAGGATACGGAGGCTGGGGAGTTATAGCTGACACAACGGTTGTTTCTATTGAGCAGCTTCAGCCCTGGCCACTTAAATAGGGAGATTGCTATGAAGTATTACTTTGCGTTAGTCATTTTTCTTATCGCTGCGTGCGGTACAACGCAGCGTATTCAGGACGAATATCTTCAGTATACCGGCTCGACTCAGGTCATGGCTGTAGGTACACGTTCTGAGACAGTGGTTTTTGAAGATTTTGAAACCGGAGAACGATTCGCTCTGGTTGGTGACCTCGCGAGCGAATTGGTTTCGCAGTACGGCCTTCCAGTTATTAT
>DAOWFD010000274.1 GCA_030638185.1 Candidatus Aegiribacteria sp. | reverse complement strand
GAGACTACAGGATCAAACAGATGGTCCCGGGATGAATCGGATGAACCTGTTCCCGACATACCCTTCATGGTCATCGATGACGATCAACCTGATAGAGACGGCAAAGCGGCAAGACATGTGCAGTATAAGAAACCGGAAAATGTGGTCAGTTCCGAAATACTGGCAGCTAGATCGAAAACCCACGCAATGAGCGATACCGGTAATATCGATGGATACATTCCCCCATCCTTTTCCTGTCTGGATCTTCCCGATGAGAAAGCGCGGGCAAGGATGACTGAGAAGACGCTGGATGACCTGGCCGATCTGCTCATGGAGAAGCTGGAAGATTTCGGTATTGACTGCAAAGTGTCTGGCAGTTACCCGGGGCCGGTCATAACAAGGTTCGAAGTCGAGCCGGGTCCTGGTATCAAAGTCAACAAATTCGTTTCCCTCTCGGATGATCTTGCCCTGGCCCTGAAGGCCAGGAGGATCCGTATCCTAGCTCCTATTCCAGGCAAGGGTGCAGTTGGAATTGAAGTCCCCAACCCTACTCCCGAGACGGTATATCTAAGGGAGGTAATGTATGAAGTATCACAAGAGAAGCTCCCTATAGCACTTGGCAAAAAAATAGAAGGCAAACCTTTTGTTGCCGATATTACCACCATGCCCCATCTACTGATAGCAGGAGCTACGGGGTCGGGAAAAAGCGTATGCATGCATTCTATAATCGCGTCCCTTCTTCTGACAAAGACTCCATCTGAGGTAAGACTGGCCATGATAGATCCCAAGATGCTGGAATTGTCTATTTACGAAGGGATTCCACACCTGTGGGCTCCGGTGGTTATTGAAACGGATAAGGCAACCGGGCTTCTTGAGGCTCTTGTATCTGAGATGGAAAACCGTTACAAGAGGCTTTCCAGGATTGGAGTACGCTCTATCGATGAGTTCAATTCCAGGCTTACTCTGGAGTCGGAGGATGAGAGATTACCCTATATTGTAGTATTCATTGATGAACTCGCTGATCTGATGCTTACCGTCTCAAGGGAGATCGAACCGGCAATTTCGAGACTGGCGCACATGGCAAGGGCTGTAGGGATTCACATGGTTCTGGCTACGCAGCGCCCATCAGTCGATGTAATAACAGGAGTGATCAAGGCGAATTTTCCTTCGAGGATAGCGTTCAATGTGCAGTCAAAGACAGATTCCCGCACTATCCTTGATATGAACGGTGCAGAAAAGCTTCTGGGCAAAGGAGATATGCTCTTCCTTCCGACTACCTCACCCGAACCGATCAGAGTTCACGGCTCTTTCATATCAACGGAAGAAACAAGAACGATAGTTGAGCACCTTCGTGATCAGCCGAAGGTACCGTTCGAATTTGAATTTCCCGATGATGACAGCTGGAACATCGGAGACCCATAC
The DNA here is from genome assembly GCA_030638185.1 of Candidatus Aegiribacteria sp. Classification (GTDB taxonomy): domain Bacteria; phylum Fermentibacterota; class Fermentibacteria; order Fermentibacterales; family JCC-6; genus Aegiribacteria. The sequence continues at coordinate 2,855 of DAOWFD010000274.1, read as the reverse complement.
GTAGTTAAGATAGATGATCCGTTGTTCGGGAAAGCAAAGCAGGTTGTAGTTCATACCCAGCAGGGATCGGTGTCGATTATTCAGAGAAGATTAAGAGTGGGTTATTCAAGAGCTGCCAGCCTGATCGACATGCTTGAACAGGCTGGTGTAGTCGGACCGTTTCAGGGCAGTAAGGCCCGGACAGTGCTGATAACCCCGGAGGAACTGGAGGGAGAAGATAGTGATGAGGAATAGACTTCTGTATTCCGCCTTGCCGGTTCTTGTCCTTGTCCTCGCCTGCGGGGGTGGAAACAAGAGCTATGACCAGGCAGGATATTTTGGGGGGGACGATGACTTATCTGTTTTCACGAGAGGCTGCCAGCAGTATTTCAGGGGAAGTCTGTCGAATTCAAAGGAAACATTCAATTCCCTGATATACCGTTTTCCCGACTCCCGTCTAACCACTGATGCTCAGCTTGCAGTACGGAAGATAGAATACGAACTGACCGGCATAAGTGAGGTTCCTGATGATACCAGTACCACCACCCCTCCTGTAAGGTTTCCATCGGTTGCGGTAGTGGGCACACCGTCCGTATCTTCTTCGATTTCACAGCTTGAAATACTTATTGTGACCACCGGTACTCCTCCTCTGACCATAGAAGATGCCGGAGCTCCCGATGTAACCCTGGTTCTCTATCCGGATGGTTTTCAGGAGCAGGCATACATAGTCTCAGATTCTCTATCCTCATGGCTGTCGTCACATTCCTCAGTACCTGTCCAGCCCGGAGGGGATATTATATCAACAGTTGCTCCAGGACACTCGGGAGTTGTAATAGTAATCGGAACCGATGCGACAGTTGACGCATCTTTTCTCCACAGCGATTCCATTGAACCCTGACCATTACTTTTGAAGGAAGAAATATGCTGTATCTCTGCCTGCTGATTTCCTTAACCGCTTCATCTTCCCTTTCTCCTCTGCTTGAAAAGATGAGAAACACCGTTTTTATGACAGGATCGTTTATTCAGAGAGATTCCTGGGCACTTACGCTTGAAGAGGAAACATCCTCAGGAACAATGTATTTAGCTCATCCTGACCTGTTTCTCCTTTCCTATACCGAACCTGATGGATCAGCCATGGGTTACGATGGATCGGTTCTGTACACGATCGAGGCTGATCTGCAGCAGGTTCTGCTCTATTCATCTGGAGAGCCGGGCAGTTTTCTACATATGCTTGAAAGGTGCGCCGATACAACAATTGCTGAAACACTCCAGTTCAACGGCGATAGCCTGACCATTCTGCTCGAAGGAGATTTCGGAGACGGAATAAGCCGCATGGAAGTGGGTTTTACCCTTTCCGACAGTCTACCGTTCCTGTTTTCAACAACCGACTACAACGGCAACAGAACCGAGTATACGATCTGGGACCTGACCGCTGATGATTCTTGCCCTGAAAGCATTTTCCAGCTGGTTGTTCCAGATGGATACACCGTTGTGAATCCTGAGGAGATTTAGGAGTGTGTCCAACAATGTACATTGGTCGGACACACTCCTAATGCCGGAAGCTTTTCTTCTGACACTGGGCTGCCCCAAGAACGAAGCTGATTCAGATGCTTTTGCAGGTTGCCTGACCAGAGCCGGGTGGAGGATAACCAGGGATTTAGGGGATACTGATCTACTTCTTATCAATACATGCGCCTTTATTAAACCCGCAGTGGACGAATCCCTTGAGGCGATCCAGCAGGCTTTGGAATGGAAAAACGAAAGGTCGGGGAGAATACTTATCCTTGCGGGCTGTCTTCCCGGCAGATATCCTGACGATGGATCGGGAGGACTGGAGGATTTTGATCTGATAACCGGTCCGGGGGATACATCCCGTCTTGAGAAATACCTTTCGGTACAGTCGGCTTCAGGCCCTGAACCTGCCGGAGGCTGGATCTCAAGGTATCTTAAAATATCCGAAGGATGCTCGAACAATTGCGCTTACTGTACCATTCCTCTTATAAGAGGTGCAAGAAGAGACAGGAGCCCGGAGGAGATCCTGATGGATGCGGAATACCTTGCGGAACAGGGAGCGGTTGAGATAGGAATTGTTGGCCAGGATACTGCAAGCTGGAAGTGCGGCAGAGGCGGAATATCCTGGCTGATCTCTCAACTGGCAGGTACGTATCCTGATATCTGGTTCAGGCTGTACTATATTCATCCCGCCTACTATCCTGATGATTTTGCCCCGCTTCTCGCGGAACATGAAAATGTAATGCCTTATATTGATATTCCTGTCCAGCATGTTTCGGACAGGATACTGAAAAGGATGGGCAGACCCTACACCGGAGACCACATAAGGAAACTGTTCGATGGATTTGAAAATAATGATACGATGCTTTCGGTAAGAACAACATTAATAGCTGGATATCCTGGTGAGACCGAAGAGGATTTCAATGAACTGGTTGAATTCCTATCTAAATATCGGTGTATCAGGACGATTGCCGCATTTCCATACTGGCCTGAAGAGGGGACAAGGGAGTTCTCCAGACAATCTGCTGAAGACCTTCCGGATGAAAGTGCCGTTCAGTCAAGACTTGCGAGAATAGGGGATTTAGCTGATGAACATAACCTTATCTGGGCTGACAGGCTGGAGGGTGAGATAATGGATATTCTGGCGGATACACCTCTGCTGGGGCATTCCCGCCTTGACGCACCAGAGGTTGATGGAGCGTGCTGTTTCGATCGAAGCGTCGAACCTGGGCGTATCGTCAGATGCCGGATCACCGGGGGGACAGGATCCGACCTTAATGCAGAGGTCTTAAAATGATGGGTGTGGCGTATCATGTCCTCCGGCTTTATCTTTGCTTCAATGAGAAGCTAACAGTTTGTGTGTT
>DAOWFD010000267.1 GCA_030638185.1 Candidatus Aegiribacteria sp. | reverse complement strand
CCTGCTGTGAAGAGGGCTGATAATCTTCACTCCACTTCCCTGATCCGCGCTGGCGGCGAATGGGATGACTCCTCCGAAACCGATATCGAACAATCCAGCAACCATATTGTTCGGAACGTTAATTGCGCCCTGTGACTGTACGAATTGAATCTCAAGGATTTTCTCTTCATCTTCTATAAGTGCATAGTAACTTTCTCCCAGGGGCTCAAGATATATGCCGTATAGCTCATTCATCTGTTCGCCTCTGAGCGCTGAAATAAATACTGCCGAGTGATGATCGTGGTTGCAGTGTCCTACCTGCAGCAGCGGTACTTCGACCGTCAGGTCAACTTCTGTTTCCAATGCATCTTCAATCTGACTCTGTTCAACCTCTTTACCGCAACCTGTGTAAATCAAGATTGATACTGAAACAAGGATTACTATACCAGACTTGAATAGTCTTTTCATTGATATCTCCTTTAGTGGGGTTCTTCGCTACTTCCTGCAGCCGCACGTTTATATCACATCGTAATCTCCTTTGTGTCAGTTTCTTGTAAATGTATACCGATTGTGGTAACTTGTAGAAACATTCTGTACAGGTCAATATTATTGTAAGTGTTCAAATTCAATAACAGTCACCAGATGCTGTTTACGCGTTGTTCGATACTCGCGTTAACTCCAGCCGGAACTAGGGACACTATTGATTCCCTATCAGCTAATGATACCTATATCAGCATTTAGCAAGTTCTTAAAAAAAATCGAATCTACCGTTTATACTTTTCAGGAACTTATGGTTGCCTGTACTGAAACCGGAGTACATCATAGTATGTTAACTGATTGGATTTGATTCCAGACACCCGTTCTGTATTCCTTCCCTTTTTTTATCAAAGAACAATATCGTTAGAGAGGTATTTGGGGAATGCGTTAGTACCGGTACCGCCTTTTCTAGCGGATCATCTGCATGTCCTCGCTTTTTTATGCTATATTCTTACTCCTACTGGAGGCTTAAGAGGGAGGCGATTTGAAAAGTAACGATTATCTTCTGCTTCTTGATGCGGATGATACTCTCTGGGAGAGTGCACTTTTCTTCGAAAGAACAGAACATGATTTTCTCAGTCTTATGACAGCCCTTGGCTCGGCTGAGGAGAAAGTACGCAGGATAGTCCATAGAAAAGATGTTGAGAGACTATCCATAACTGGCTATGGTGCTAAACCTTATATGGATACCCTGCGCATGATCATGCTGGATCTCGTACCTGAAGCACCATCCTGGGCATTGACTGCTATGGATGACATTCAAAAGAATCTTCTCGGTCATCCTGTAATTCTCCTGCCTGGTGTGCTCAGCACTTTGGAGGATATGAAAAGCCTTCCAGTAAAGACAATGGTATATACAATGGGCAAGAAGAACCATCAGACAGATAAATTCATCAGGTCGGGGTTGAACACCTACGTTGACGAACTCAGGATCGTACCCAGAAAGAGTGTTAACGCATTACGTGGTATTCTTACGGATGCTGATGTTGAGCCCCGGAACTGCATAATCGTGGGCAACAGTCCCAGGTCTGACATTAATCCCGCTCTTTCTCTGGGTGCGGTTGCAGTACATCTATTAAGAGATCGAACCTGGGCTGCTGAAAGGGAAGATTTTATCGATCCGGGCATGGTTATAACCATAGAGAATTTGAAAGAGTTATCCGCGATCATCAGAAATATAGTGAGCAATTAATACTGTAGAAATCCTGGCTTATTCAGAACTCTGGAGGCTATTATGAAATTGTCAGACTTACTGAAATCTAATACCGTAACTCTGGACTGCACTCCCGAATCCGATGACCAGCTTCTACGCTGTATTGCAAAAATCGCTTCAGGAACTGATTCAATGGCCGGCATCTCAGAAGAAGTCATCTATAAGGCTCTGTCTGACCGGGAGCGACTTTCTTCTACTGCCTGGGGCCATGGTGTTGCAATTCCTCATTGCCGAATGGCCGCTTTATCTGATTTTACTGTTGGCCTGATCATACTGTCCGAAGGTATTGATTTCCATGCAGCAGATGAAGAGAAAGTATTCCTTTTCCCCTTTGTGATAGGGCCGGAGAACGAACCACGGGCACATCTCAGGCTGCTTTCTTCCCTGGCACAGGCTTTCAGAGACAGGAAACTAAGGGAATCTCTGAAGGAAACTTCAACAGCTGATGATGCAATTGAAATTCTTCTGGGCAGGATATCTCCGGAAACAGCTGTCGATAAAGGATCCGGTAAGAAACTGATACATGTTTTCATCCAGGATGAAGGTGTTTTTGACGAGCTTCTTCAGGTGTTCGCTGCTGCTGATACTTCCTCGTCCATGATAATGGATGCTGATGAATCAACCAGATTCCTTATGAATATCCCGTTCTTTGCAGGATTCTGGAATACGGACATACAGCATTTCAATAAGATCATCATATCAGTAGTCAGAAATGAACTTGTATATGCTGTTGTAAGGAATATCGAATTCATCTGCGGTCCTCTTTCGGAAAGGAACGATATAATGGTCACGGTATCGGATCTTCAATCGGTCTACGGTGCCCTGGAAAGCTGAAATGACCATATCTATCATTACTCTTGTTGGATTTGCAATTGTAGGAGGTCTTTACGCAGGGAAACTGGCTAGAAAAACCGGGCTTCCTTCTCTAATAGGTTTTATGATCGCTGGCACGATACTGGGAGTATCTGTCTTCAAGGTCTTCAATGAACCAGTACTTCAACATCTTGCCTTCATTCCGGATATCGCCCTTGGTTTTGTCGCCTTCAGCATAGGCTCGGAACTGAATCTGAAAGTTCTCAGGCGGCTTGGAAAGAGTATTACAGCGATTTTACTCTGTGAAACACTTTTAACATTTCTTCTGGTAACCGCTGCTGTACTGCTGGTTACAGGAGGCGACTGGCCATTCGCTCTGATCTTCGGTGCCATGGCTCCTGCTACAGCTCCCGCGGGAACTGTTGCAGTTATCCAGGAATACAGGGCAAAGGGCGATCTTACTCAGGCTCTATACGCTGTAGTTGGCTTCGATGATGGTATTGCCATACTGATCTTCGGATTTGCATGCGCCGCAAGTAAAGTACTGCTTGCATCCGATGCGGGGGGATCCACCGATCTGCTGGCAACTGCAGTAGAACCTGCCCGGGAAATAATCTTGAGTATCGCTGTAGGTCTTCTGCTTGGATTTGTCTACTCGAAACTCGTATCGCGGATACGTTCACATGACAATATCCCCGCCCTGACCTTTGGATTCGTATGTCTGGCTGTCGGGTCGGCACTGACTTTCGGCTTTTCCCCCATTCTAACACCGATGGCTATGGGTTTCGTCCTTTCAAACACTTCCAGGAGCATGACAAGTTCGGTGGCAACCAGAATGCGCCCTCTGATGCCGCTCATATTCATTCTTTTCTTCTTCATTGCGGGAGCACATCTCAAAATTGGATCGCTGCCTTCCCTCGGACTCATTGGACTTGTTTATATCCTGGCAAGATCAGCAGGCAAGATTTTCGGAGCAAGATTCGGGGCAATAGTTGGTAAGGCAAGCCCAACTATAAGAAAATACCTCGGTATCGGATTGCTCTCCCAGGCCGGAGTTGCAATCGGTTTATCGATAGTGGTAGCTCAGCAGTTCTCTCATCTCGGCGAACGCGGCGCTTTGATCGGGACCGCAGTATTAACAACTGTTACCGCAACTTGTATCGTATTCGAGATCATCGGACCGATAATGGCCAAGATCGCGCTTAAGAAAGCCGGAGAAATTCCGGACGATTGAGTTTCAGGGGCTTGACTCCCGAACATCGATGTTTTGTGTAAATCTGGGATTGAAAACAGTAATTACATAAAATAGTCAGGGGTTGAGATGCAGGTGGAGCTTAAGAAGATCTCATAAAACTCCGCCTGGAACCGATCAATTTATCCACGCAGAACAAGTCAGATCTTGATCAGCCTGCAGCTTTCCGTACTGAAGCTGTTGGAAACAATCACAAAGTAAACGCCAGAAGGTATCGGATCTCCATAATCAGTGGTTCCGTTCCAGGTAAACAGCCCTGATTCAACTTCTCTGTCAAGAACACTTCTTCCACTCAGATCGAAGATTCGTAATTTGGCGGGGGAAAGGCTGGTTATGCTCAGCACAACCGAGCCTCTGAAGGGATTTCTCCCCACCAGGTATACTGACAGATCACTTACGCTTGCAGAAGAGGGACCTGCGATTCCCACAGGGTCAGGAGTACATGCCCAGAGATCCCATTGAAGGTCAGTATCCCTTCTTCCATATACCGCCCAGAGCTTACTACCTGACCATGCAAGGGATGCATCATCAACCGCATCTTCAGATACGGCGGCGTAGTATCCCTGCCATGCTCCACCCGCATAAGTGTTGTAATGCAGTTCACTGGTTCCGAAGGTCCACATGGCTGTAATATCGCCTGCAGAGGATGATATTATCGATGATCTTACGCATCCGCCCGAGGATGAAACCGTTTCAGGTGTGGTCCATCCGCTTCCCGATCCGTGGGAACACAGGATAGCTCCATTGTCATCCTGCCAGGCAACCCAGTAATCACTTCCATCGCTGGTGATAGAGGCGTACCGGCTGTTCTCTGTACTGGATGAGATAACTGTTTCAGCCCCGAATGGTCCGGAATCCGGGGCATCACGGAAGCAGATAACCCAGTTACCGTCCCGTCTTGCATGATAGACAAGGCCAAAACCGTTCCCACTATATGCAACATCAGGATGCCGCTCTTCGCCATCTTCTACCGAAACGGTGTTAATATCTGACCAGGTGGATCCGGTCCAGAAGACTCCTTCAATATCCGTGGAGGAGTTCTGCCATTTCTGCCAGACCAGCCAGGTATGACCGTTGCCTCCATCCATTGCAGGCTCTACCTCGAAGGGATCACCATCGGTCAGAATTGTCTCGTTAACCCAGGAGGTTCCATTCCATTGGGAAATATAGATATCGTAACCTTCATGATTGTTCTGCATGCTCTGCCAGGCAGCCCAGACGTTTCCCAGGCCATCGCCGCCCACTGTGGGATGCCAGTCCCAGTACTCATGGTTGGATACAGCAATGGGCTGAGCCCATGAATCACTATCGAAATGAGTTGCGATAATGTTTGCCCTTACAGGATCGGAGGATCCACATACCGCGAAGATCTCCCCTGAAGAGGGATCAAAATAGGTGTCCACTCTCCCCTGTGTATGCAGGCCATCGGTTATATCGTAGGATAACCAGCTGTCTGAACCGGTCGGACCTCTAACTGCACCGTTGAAGGAAGTTAAACATACGGTTCCCATCCTTGGCCTGAGAGTGGGGTCTCCCAGGAGCACAGCTCCATCCTCCATACTCATGTTGGACGCCAGCCATGTTCTGAAGGCAACACCCAGACAGTTACCGGCAGCGAGTGACTGGTAGTATTCCTGAAAATCATTCGTGTAATCCACCTTGGTCTGGGCAAGTGCAACAAGACCATACGAATTATTCCAGATGTAAATGTTGGCCAGGTTGTCCACCTCTGTCCAGCGGCCGTTTGAACAGCAGTTAAGAACGTAGAAGAACGCGTGGGGATCAAGGGGAGGAACTTCAAAGTTGTTAAGTGTGCCGGCTCCAGCGGGCGGCGCACCTGTGTGGAAGCTGCTGCCCCAGGGACTTGAGTGAGAGATGAGATGTATCCATTCGTACCCGTTCAGGAGTTCCGCTTTAAAATCGTCCGCATTCGTACCTGCCGGGCTACTGTTTGTAACAACCGTTGAGTACAGATCATGAAGGTATCCGGTAAGTCCGGTAAATGCTTCTTCGTAAGCGAGAGCTCTGTCCGGAAGAGATAGTGCACCGGTCCTGTAAGCATGGTTCCTGGCGAAGTAATCGTTAAGAAGATCCGCTGCTCCACCGAACGTAAGGTACGTGGGCGAAAGCCGTCCAACCCAGATCTCAGGTCCTCCGCTACTGTAGGATTCGTAAAGGCCATCAGAATCGGGATCGTTCCATGTACCGTTCATATCCATCAGGAAAACATCGACAGGATACTCGCCGTATCCCGAATCCACCCAACCGGTGGGTATATCCCCTATGCAGATAGCTCCGACAAGATCCCCGCTGGAATATTCGGTCTTCAGATCGTTCCTTATATCTTCTGCGCTGCCGCCCGATATCAGCCAGACTTCAACATCGTACCCGTCGCTCTCCAGATCTGTTTGAAAGGTCGATAATGCAGAACTAATAGCTGTGCTGATATCTTCCTCTACGAGAAGGATTACCTTCTCTGCGTCCGATCCAGCTTCAACGATAACTGTCCTGCTGTATGGCCGGCTATCCGTTGAAAGCTGCATTCTTTCGGAGGTGGACATGGGCATGCGGTCCCTTGGATCCATATACTGGATAGGGATACCCTCGGGAACGCTAAGTCCTATGGATGTCCATACTACAGTAATCGTCAAGGCAATAATCAGACGGTTCATTCCTGGTCTCCTATCCCAGTGATCCTACTTCTGCTTCAACAGCTTCAAGTATTTCACATGATTTGACAACCTCGGCCATCCTGGTGTGATCGGGATAGAGGGGTCTGTCTTCTCCCAGGTGGTCGATGTGTTTCCTGATAACGTCGTATGCTGCCCGTACACCTTTTCCAGGTTTGTGGTCCCTCTGATCGAGGCCATCCGCAGCAGCGATGAATTCGATCCCCAGAATTCCATTAGCGTTTTCAAGGATCTGGTGATTCTGGATGGCGGTATTCATTCCCATGCTTACAAAATCCTCCTGATCCGCAGCAGCCGGAATGGATGCGCAAGCGGAGGGAGCTGAAAGGGCTCTCTGCTCTACGATAAGCATTCCAGCGGTATACTGGCTGAGCATGTGGCCGCTGTACAGGCCCGGTTTCTCAGCCAGGAAAGGTGTAAGCCCGACCGAAAGAGCTGGGTTGAGAATTCTGTTAAGTCTTCTCTCGGACATTACCGAAACCATTGTTACGGCTACTCCCATCATATCCATCGGAAGCGATACAGGTGTTCCCTGGAAATTGGCTCCCGTCAGAACAATATCCTCTTCAGGGAAGAATACAGGGTTGTCTCCAACACCGTTCAGCTCGATCTCGACCTGGCTCCTTGCATATGTAAGGGCATCGTGTGCCGCACCTATAACCTGGGGAGTGCTCCTCATGGAATACGCGTCCTGGACTTTCTTCTTGCCGCCTTTCAGGAGATCACTTCCAGCAATGCATTTCATCAGCGCATTCGCGGTTTGGATGGCACCGGAGAACCCTCTGACTTTGTGTAACTTTTCATTGTACGGTTTGAAATTCGCAATCAATGCTTCAAGGCTCATGGCTGCTGCAATTTCGGCCTGCTTGAACCAGCGATTCATATCGTAAAGATGGATTGTATTCATGGCGTTCAGAACGTTTGAGCCGTTTATCGTCGCAAGACCATCCCGGGCATGGAAGATCTCCGGCTTCAGGCCTGCTCTTTTCAAGGCCTCGCCACCGGGAAGAAGCTCGCCATTGTAGAAGGCTTCCCCTTCGCCTATGACAACGAGTGCTATCTGGGACATCGGAGCAAGATCTCCACACGCTCCAACGGAACCTTTCTGGCAAATGAAAGGTGTCACGCCCTTATTCAGCATATCCACAAGCAACTGAGTTATTTCAAGTCTCATTGCCGAATGTCCCTTTGCGTGAACATTTATCCTTGAGGCCATTGCCCCCCGGACATACTCCAGCGGTGCGGGTTCTCCGATTCCTGCAGCGTGGTTGTACACCAGATATTTCTGGAACAGCTTCACTTCCTCATCGTTAAGAAGGGTTTCAGAAAACTCGCCGATACCGGTATTAACACCGTACATGATTTCTTTCTTTTCAAGTTTCCTGGTTATCATGCCCCGGCAGAATCTGATTCTTTCCTCCGCTACGGGTGACAGCTCAAGTTTTTCTCCGTGACGGGCGATTCTAACGAGTTTTTCGATTGTGAGACCGGTTCCATCGATAACGATAGCCATACGATTCCTCCCTGGAGGGATTAGTGCGTGAATATGTAGATTACATTTCAGTGAATATAGATACCCTCCAAACCAACAACAACAGGGACGTACTACACTTCTTCAACGTATTTGACCTGTTATTTATATTGGGTTTTCATTATGAAGTTATAGTAGATATTTATCTTAAGAATATTCAGTATTGCATATTTTTGGTGGAATTTTGTATTTATTTTATTAAACTTTCTCTTTTTGAAAATGAATTACTGTTTGACAAATTGAACTCCTCTGAGATATTCAATACAGTATTTTTCATTTAACGGGAGGGATATTACTATGGACAGTTATCAGGATTCTGAGGATTTTACTGAAGGTAAACGGAAAACAGGCATGCT
>DAOWFD010000339.1 GCA_030638185.1 Candidatus Aegiribacteria sp. | reverse complement strand
GATGAAGCCAGAGTTATTGCCCCCGCAGTACTCAAATCCGGCCAGGGTATTAATAGATTGTTCCAGCTGGCGGACGATGAGTTGTTCTTTCCCCCTGATGATATTCCGCTCAGAAAGAAGCTGGCTGAAACCTGTATGAGAAGCCTGGATGAAATGAAGGATGAAGAAACTCTTTCAGTTGCTGAGACAGAAAAGCTTGTGGAAATACTTCTTTCGGCTGGAATGCTTCCCGAAGCTGTTTCGATTGCCAGGGAGAACGGTTCGAACGGAATATTGTCCAGATTGAGGGATGGCCTGGCTGACGCCAGGAGGGAACTGAAGGCGGAAGGTGTTAAAGATGCCTTCAACATGGTTATTTCCGGAAGGTCCGATGAAGCCCTGAAGATATTGGACAAGGCAGATAAGGAATCCTCAAAAGTTATGGATACAAGGGCTATGGCGTTGTGGAATCTCGGCTATCGGGATCAAGCCATTTCAGTCTGGATGAAGGAATACAGGAAAACGGGAGATGTGACTTCGCTGAAAAGACTTTTTTGGGTACTTGAACAGGCGGGCGCCCTGATTGAGAGAATCGCCCTGCGCAGGTTCATTGCGTGGAAATTTCCCGGACTCACAGGAATACTTCAGCAGACGTGTCCTGTGTACAACCCGGATCAGATGGAATTAATATCGGGACTTCGGATCGAGACGAAAACAAAGAAGGTGAAAAATGGCTGACAAGCCGGAAGTTGAAAACACTGATCATACCACGGAGGAATTGATTACCGGAATTGGAAAGCTTGTTTACAAGCTCAATGAATCCGTGACAAACATTGACATGCGTATCGAGAAGCTTGAAACGGATATTTCATCTCTGCTTATCGAGAAATTCGAAAGTGTAACAGCAGAGCTGGTAAAGTCCAACGAGTTACTTGCCGGTTTAGGTAAGTCTGCTACAGTTGTTGATACCACTGAGACGGATGAATCCGTATCCGGTGAATCGACCGGGTTACCTGCAAATGGGTTAATCGAGAAACTCGATGAGCTGAAGCTTGAAGTCGCCGGTATAAGGGAAGACCTCGGCAGTGCTGAGGAGAAATTCCTGAAGGTTCTGGCTGAAGGACCTGAGGATTCCATCAAGAAGGAGCTGTTCTCAAAGGAACTGAGTGAAGTGTCCCTGATGATCACTGAATCCGCGTCATCCATCCAGAAGACGATTAATTACGTGATTGGCCAATCCGATGAGAATAGAGGGATTATACTCTCGGAAAACCTGAAGGTTTTCTCTGACGGAATAGGCGAAATATCATCGAAAATGGACAAGGCCAAAGATAGTATCCAGGAGAAGCTCAAAGACATCCAGGTTTCAACGGTGGAGGAAGTAGTTTCAATATCCAGCAGTGTCAAGGAAAGCACCGAAGCTCAGAAGGAGCAGCTTGAACAGATGAAAGATCTGCTGACGCTTCACTCGGTTGAAGTCAAGGATAACAGGGTAAGAAATCTGAACCGTTCCGCAATAGTTCATTTTAACAATGCTGAATTTGATCAGGCCCTTTCAGAACTGAAAGATGCTATTGAGCTCAGCCCCGAGAGTTCCGAACTGCTTGCGAATATGGCTCACATCGAAGCATCCCAGGGGAAACTGGAAGAGGCTGAAGAACACTTCAGAAAAGCTCTCGAAATAAATCCCGAGCTTGAACCTGCCATCTCCGGTCTTGGAACCGTGCTCGTAATTACCGGAAGAGCCGGTGATACCATTGATTTCCTTCAGAGGTATCTGGATGAGGATTCCAAAGCATCGACCAGCATTATGATAGCCCTGAGCAGAGCTTACGTTTCCCAGGGAGATCATGCGAAAGCCCTGGCAGTCCTGGAAAAGGCTGAAAAGATCGCTCCGGGACATCCTGAACTGGAACAGGAACTTGCCAAGTACAGGGATTAAACTTCCTGGAATCATTCTCTTAATTGCGGCGGCACTCATAGGGTGCAGAGCACTTCAACCGGATGAAAACCACATTGATAACCTCTCATGCCGACAGAGAAGCATACTTGCTGAAGCCAGTGGAGATTCCCTGCTTCGGGAAGGGCTTG
>DAOWFD010000108.1 GCA_030638185.1 Candidatus Aegiribacteria sp. | reverse complement strand
TATTGAGACTCTCTCTACTGGAAACTTCTTTATTATTTCTTCAGCCTCCATGCACGGGAGCCGGAGCCTGCCGGGTCCGTAACCCTCTATAATGCTTATGCTGTTGCCTTTGATCCTGAGAGTCAAAACCCTGTCCGCCTTTGCCAGTATCCCCAGAGCCTCCAGGCTGGTGCTGATCTCCGATCGGGAAGAGATCCTGCATGATACTCTGCTTATCTCCCCGAAAATATCCATGGGTTCATCTTCCAGCTTCAAAGCAAGAGAATCCCTTATTTCCCTCAGGGTTCCCCGCGGGCATCCGGAGGAAGCCCTCAATCTTTCCAGGCGATGGTCTGCGCCTGTTCTTTCCATGAATCTATCCCTGGTGCCATCCGGCAGTTGAAAGGCTATATACTCGTCCAGTTCGGCCAGCATGAGGGATATCTCGGAATCTTCCCAGAAATCCCTTTCAGGACTGAGCTTCATCCTGCAGCGGAGCAGAAGCCATACCAGCAGAAGGCTGTCCAACTGCCTTGCCAGAATCTGCGCCGACTGGAAGAAGTCGTCAGCATGTCTCTCCTTTGAAGCAAGGATACCGCTTATGCAAAGCTTCCAGGATAGAAACGGGTCCTCATGAAAACTGCTGTAAGACGAATCCAGTGCTGCGGCAATGATGGAAGGAGCCCCGTTAAAGCCCCGTGAATATGCTTCCATAGCAAGGATCAGCGCGTAAAGCACGGAATCACTCCCGGGGGAAGTAACGAGATGATCGGAAATCTTCCCAGCCTCTGAAACGGGTTCCGAACCCTCCGCAAGGGATTTAAGGAAACCATCGGTACCCGGCAGAAGAAGGTCCCCACTGCTGATGGTTTTCTCATCCCCCATAAGGAATCCCAGATAAGCCTCACACCATGATGCACGAGATTCTTCCGAGAGTATTTCCGATGACCCCACAATTTCGGCAACCATCTTCGCGGCATCCCCGGCCTTAGCAACCTGCAATGTTCTGGTGTACATATCTACCATATGATCGAGGGCATACAGCCTGTTTGAGAGATTCCCGCTTGTTGCCGCCCTCTTCGAAACGCTCTGCATTATTGAAATAAGGCTTCTTACGGTGTAGCCCGGACGTTCCTTCATCTCGAAGACGATTGTGTTCAGAACCTCCGTGACCGCCAGCTGATCATTCACGCTTTCAGCAAGCAGCAGGGCTCGGTGAAGCATGCTCATAGCGGCCTTTCTTCTACCGGACGCTATGAAGACCTTTGCCCTGCACCATTCAAGTACCTGCTGTGTTTCGAGTGTAACCACCGGTATGTGGGTCATGGCGGAAAGGATCGCCTCTTCAGCAGCAGCGTTCATCCTGAGTCCGACCAGAGCGGTCGCGGCAGTGGCCAGTATCCTTACCCTGGCTTCATTATCTTTTATCCGGGGCAGCCAGTCTATTATCCTGTTTATCTCTGCTGCCATCTCCTCTATCCCCTCGAAATCCCTCGGGATCTCAGCCATACTGCTGAGTATTGCAGGGATCCAGTCGCCGGTATTCTTCTTCATGCTCAGTTCCAGAGCTTCCTTAAGGTATTTCTCCGCCTGCGGAAGCTTGTTCTCAATCAGTTCAAGCTCTCCCAGCCGCGTCAGTGCCATTGCCCTGGCGCAGGGGGATTCGAACAAGGGAAGATGCTGTTCGATGAATTCAACGGCGGTAGTGTTATCAACATCCCTGAGTTTGCGGGGTTCAAAGACTGAAAGAACTTTTTCTGCTTCCTGTACTTTCAGGCTGATTTCTCCAGGACGCATGATCTCCCCTATGAAATATGCTAGAAGCCTGAATTCACCGTTCTCCCGAGCCTGCTGCATAGCCCCGAGAAGAAGGAATGTCCTGTCCCGTGCGGATAGGTGACCGTTTTCAAGCACTGTTATCATCTCGGGGAGTATTGCCCCGGGGGAGAAAAGAACGTATCCCGACAGTCTTTCAAGCCACTCCTCAGTACCTGGCGTTCCGGGACAGGGTCCGGTCTCGCCGGGAACAGTCCATCCATCCACATGGTGCTCCCGTTTTCTGCATACGACCTTATCTTCTTCAAGTTCTGCCAGTACCTCCTGCGTTGAGGCTATTTCAGCCTTCATGATGTGGGCTATGGCACTGGTGCTGAGAATACTTTTCATTCCATGAAGGAGAGACGGGATCATTTTTTTGAGGAATTCCGCTGACGTCGTGTTCAATATCCCTCCAATCTTCCTTCAGGGCTCGAACGGAGCTACTGACCGATGTGGAGCATGTATCGGATGAACTCCGTACGATATGCAATATTCAATGTCTTTGAAAAGATGCAGGCTAGACACTTGTTCGGCAACCCCGACAGAATTATCTTCCTTGCTCTCTGCAATATGCTGAATAGTGTTCCCCGAGAAAACGAAAGGAACCGCAAGTGACATTAGCCAAGCGTTACAATCCAAAAGAATCGGAACCGCGCTGGCAGAAATTCTGGAATGAGCGGGGTATCTTCAAATACAGGAGCGATTCCGGCAAGCCGGTATACTCCATTGACACGCCCCCGCCAACCGTATCCGGAAAGATCCACATGGGGCATGTTTTCAGCTATGTCCAGGCTGAGGTTATAGCCAGGTATCACAGGATGAAGGGCATGGAGGTCTTCTACCCGTTCTGCTTCGACGATAACGGTCTTCCAAGCGAACGTTTCACGGAAAAACAGAAAAATGTGAAAGCTCAGGATATGCCGAGAAGCCAGTTCGTTGAACTGTGCCTTGAAGTTACGGAGGAAGCCGAGAAGATGTTCAGGGACCTCTGGACCAGGTTCGGCTTTTCATGCGACTGGGATCTTCTCTATACAACTATCGACCCCTGGGTTCAGAGGATCAGCCAGAGATCCTTCCTGGATCTTAACGAAAAGGGATTCGTTTACAGGAAGGAAGCCCCAACGCTCTGGTGTCCTGAATGCGGCACCGCTGTTGCTCAGGCCGAAACGGAAGACAAAGATTTCCCCTCGGTATTTCATGACCTTGAATTCAGCCTCGCGGACGGAAGAGGAACGATTCCCATCGCTACAACAAGGCCGGAACTGCTTCCCGCATGTGTGGCTGTTTTTGTGAACCCCTCCGATGAAAGATGGAGACACCTGATCGGGAAAAAGGCAAAGGTTCCCATCTTCGACCATGAAGTTGAGATAATCGGTGACTCAAAGGTTGATATCGAGAAGGGTAGCGGAATCGTCATGTGTTGTACTTTCGGCGATACTACCGATATCGAATGGTGGAAAGAGTTCCGCCTCGACCTGCGGATAGTACTGGACAACAATGGACATATGAACGACCTGGCTGGCTTTCTCAAGGGAATGTACTGGAAGAAGGCACGGAAGGTTATCGTTGAGAAGCTTATCGACGAGGGCTTCCAGAGAGACAGTAAGAACATCGAGCATACCGTAAATGTTCATGAACGATGCGGCACTCCTCTTGAATACCTTATTAACATGCAGTGGTTCATCAGGATACTGGACAGGAAGAATAAACTTATTGAGTGCGGTAATCGGGTCAACTGGTATCCACCCCATTTCAAAGTACGCTTCGATCACTGGGTTGAAAATCTGAAGTGGGACTGGTGCATAAGCAGGCAGCTTTACTATGGCGTTCCATTCCCGGTCTGGTACTGCGAACAGTGCGGTGAGCCGTTCTTCGCAAAGGAGGAGGACCTCCCGGTAGACCCCCTTGAGGACAGTCCGCAACAACCCTGCCGGAGCTGCGGTTCAACTTCATTCAGACCCGAATCGGATATCATGGATACATGGGCAACAAGTTCCCTTACGCCCCAGATAAATGCCAGATGGGGAGAGTCGGATGAACGGGAAGGCATCATACCCATGAGTCTAAGGCCCCAGGCGCACGATATCATCCGTACATGGGCATTCTACACCATCACCAAGGCTCACCTTCATTCCAATGATATCCCCTGGCGTGATATAATGATGAGCGGGCATGCTCTCAATCCGAGCGGTGAGAAGATGTCAAAGAGCAAAGGAAACGTAGCGGGTGACCCTCTGATCGCGCTTGAGCAGTATTCCGCCGATGAACTCCGTTACTGGTCATGCAGCTCAAAGCTTGGCAACGATGTTCTTTTCAGCGAAGAAGTTCTGGGCGATGGAAGACGTCTTGTAACGAAGCTCTGGAACGCCGTTAAATTCGCGACCGGACGCCTGGAGAATTTCAATTCGGAGCTTGAACCGGAACTGAGACCCTATGACAGATGGATACTTTCCCGGTTTACCATTGCAGCAGAGAGGGCAACGAACGGTATGGAGGAGTACGAATACTCGGTGGCTATGAACAAGGCTGAGTACTTCTTCTGGAAGGTTATGTGTGATAACTACCTTGAAATCGTCAAGAAGCGTCTCTACTCCGATGACGATATAGCTGGAAAACAGTCGGCCCAGTATGCCCTGTACCGCATAATCTATGGCTCCTTGAGGCTTTTCGCTCCGGTACTGGTACATGTAACAGAAGAGCTTTACCAGGCGATCTTCAGGAAGTTTGAGGGACACGAGAGCCTTCATCTGGCTCCATGGCCAAATCCGGATTTCATGGATGAAGAAGCCCTGAAGTACGGTGACATGAGCCTGCATATCATCGAGGAAGCAAGAAAGTTCAAGAGCGAAGGAAACCTCAGCATGGCAGCTCCTCTCAAGGCTCTCAAGGTAACGGCGCAGGCGGAAGATCTGGAAGGACTCGCCAGGCTTCAGGACGACCTGATGAATGTAACAAGGGCGGAGAACATCCTCTGGACGAAGGGCTCCCGGTTGACTGTGAAGGTGGTTCCCGCAGACGGGTGAAATTCAAAACTCCGTCTGATTATCCGCTAGCGAAAACTGCCCTGATGCTTTATAAATTGAATAATGACAAATAGCTTATCAGGAGGGCAGACTATGGAATTTCCAATATTGCACGATCCCGGCAGCATCGAACTGTTGATCAACACTGTATTCAGGAACGAGCCTCCTAAACTGGTTGATCATGACTATCTTGTCAGTCTTGGTTTCAAGCGGGAGGTGGACGAGGGGCTTCTGAAGCTTCTCACATTCCTGGGCTTAATTGATGAAAACGGACAGCCCTCCGCTCTCTGGAAAAAATCCCGTGACCCGGACCAGGCTGTACTGCAGCTGGGGAAAGCTGTAAAAGCTGCGTACGGATCCCTTTTCAGTAAATTCCCCAACGCGTATCAGGAGGATGGTTCGGTTCTGATGGAGTTCTTCAGGGTCGAGACCGGTGATTCCGACCCCAACATCGCTTACATGATACTTACATTCAAGGTTCTCTGCGACCTGGCGGAG
The DNA here is from genome assembly GCA_030638185.1 of Candidatus Aegiribacteria sp. Lineage (GTDB taxonomy): Bacteria > Fermentibacterota > Fermentibacteria > Fermentibacterales > JCC-6 > Aegiribacteria. Next base: position 1,170 of record DAOWFD010000108.1, on the reverse strand, counting down.
GTCACCGAAGTTGAATCCACAGCTAAACCTCCGAAGCCGGTTAAGAAGGCTGCAGCAGTGAAAAAGCCGGATACACGTAAAAAGCGTAAACCTGCTGAAACGAATAAAACTGTAAAAAAGGAGAAAACTGCAGGTCCGCGGGAGCGGGATGCTGGCCCGGTGATAAGGATGTCCATAAACATAGACCTTGATGACAGATCGGACCCCGATCTAAAAGACCTTGTCATGAAGCTGCTGAAACGGCAGCTCGAACTTTAAACCCTTTCCTGTGTTATAACATAAACACTACGAATTATTGAGAGGAGAATTATCGCAAATGAAGAAAGTAAAATGGTTTATCCCCTTTATCGCCATAGCGGCGATTCTGATTGTAATGTCATGCGGAGACGATGAAAGCCCTGCCAGCCCCGGTGGTAATCCCACCGCATCAATCCTTTCGGTTACTGCGGAAACCACCAAATCCGCTCCCGCATCCCGGACCGGATATCCGGACAATGATTTATCCGAGCACAACCTTAACAGATCAACTTCATCGCGGATCTCCCGCAATCCTTCATCCAACCTGATCAGAACAACCTCGGGAACAGCCAATACCGCTTTCGCATCCTGGACCATGTGCCCGGACAACGATTTCTCCGAGTATAACCTTTACAGGTCTCTTTCTTCGGGTATCTCCGCCAATCCACCTTCCAGCCCGATCAGAACGACATCAGATGTTTCCGATACAACATTCTCCGATCCCGGACTCGAGTGGGAACAGACCTACTACTACGCATTGCAAACGAAGAATAACAACAACAACACCGCATGGAGTAACGAGGTGCAGGTTGTTATGCCCGATTCCGGCAGTAGCAGTGATCATCTATCCTGCTACCAGATTCAGGGGCAGGCCGCTTCATCCCCTTACGACGGCCAGGTGGTTTCGGTAACGGGAATAGTAAGCACAGGCGGAGATGAGCTTTACGGAGGATACGCTGTCATATGTGATGCCGGCGGTGGCCCATGGACCGGGCTTGTTCTCTACGGAGACAGTGCCGCCGCCCTTGCAAGGGGCGACAGTATCACTATCTCCGGAACCGTTGATGAGTACTACGGTTTAACTGAACTCACTTACCTTTCCGATGTCCAGGTTATCTCAACCGGCCACACTCTCCCCAATTCAGTCGAACT
>DAOWFD010000163.1 GCA_030638185.1 Candidatus Aegiribacteria sp. | reverse complement strand
TCATCTTCTATGCAGCATAGTCATGCTGACTGTTTTCTACATCTTCAGCACTCCTTTCGTGTCACACACTGGTATGTGAACCCGATGCGGATTACATTCCATGGCAAGACGACGTTCCTGAAATAGAGGTTGGGTAAGTTGTCAGCGATCCGGCTTCAGGGGGTAGTGTGCCATGATGCGGTGCTTCCGGTGAAAATCAGTGAAAATCTGCGAGAAGGTATATTTGACCAGGCTTGTTTCGGGCAGTATGGTCAGTTTCAGACAGAGAAATTGGGTGATATTGAGACAGATATGCTGTTTCGGGAGGTTTGCCGGAACGGTGGGGAATCTAAATTCCTATTGCTAATTAGGAGATATATCCATGTTTCCATAGATGTTATCACATGCTAAGATATTTCCAGAATTATTAAAGAGGGTTAAAAGAACAGAGTCCGATCCTTGACGAGAAGATGGCCAGACCATTCCTGAGATAAGACCAGCGTCATTGGAGCAGTCCAAACGCATTAAGTTAGCAACAGGGAAGTTAGGTCTGCTAACATGCTCACTAGACCAGTCTATCTTCCCGGTAAGCATGTTCATGGAAAAGGCCTCAGCACCCGAAGCATTCAGGTGACTTCCATTCGGTGAGAAGCTCAATTGGGCAGCATTGGGATTCTTTACTCTCCATACTTCCTGCCCTGTTTCCATATCGAATATCTGCAATCTGTTTATTCCTAACTCACCGGGAGCATAAGAAGGCACGGCGCAATATTTATCATCAGGAGATATTACAGGTACAAATTTTCCAATTGGGCTCATCTCCAGCTCTGTCTCCCAGATAATCTTACAAGCCTTGTCCACTAGGATTGCTCTTGATGGAGTACTTTCACCCGTTGTGAAGTCTCTGAGCCCTCTTGCAGCAAGTATCACATACTCGCCGGATTGGCTTACACCACACCTGCCAGAACTCATTTCTATGGGGGATACGAAATAGCTGCCATTGGAGTAAAGCAGGACAAGTCGATATTTGCCCTCTACTTGGCATAATGAACTAGCCCATATTGAACCGTCTCTGGAGCCCTGGAATAGTTGTGCAGTTAGAGCTATTTCGCCTATGTTCTGTCCGAAATGATCTACTAGTGCTGCGTCCCAGAAATTACATACGGAAATATGGCAATCTGATAGTTATCTAAACTCTATGGAATAGATACCTATAGGTTGCAAAAGAGTGCTTGACAAGTACCGTTGCGCTCTCTATACTACTGCATAGGGTGTCAAACGTAGGAGGTCAAGCAAGATGATTGATTGCCAACAGATGAGTTTCTCTACGACCGTGGGGGGCAAGCGGCGAAAGAAAGCGGAGATGTTCCTGGGGAAGAATGCAGTTACCAAGATCCTCGGGCTTGCTCTGTACTGGCTGGGGGCCAGACGTCCCGAGATTGCCGCAGAGCTGGGGATTCCAGAGAACTCGCTGCGGACGACGGTGCGTGTGGTCCTGAGGGATGGACCTGCCGCTTTTGAGGATCGCCGTCACAGCCATCGTCAGTACACTTTCCTTCCGCCGCCGCGCCCCGCCACTAAGGCACTAAAGCTGACTCGGGAGGACAATATGATCGTGGTCCGTTTCGGCACAATGGATGCACCGCTCACCATACCGGTTACAAACCAGGTTCAGTCCCGTATTGTGTTGCTCTCGCTGGTGGACTCGGGTTTGATCTCATCAAGAGATGTGGCCGAGGTGCTGGGTCTTTCCTCAGTGCATGTGCGGAATCTCGCGGCCCGTCTCGCTGACGGAGATGTAGAGGCTTTGCGCGACAAACGTCGCGGTCAGCAGAAGCAGCATGTGCTCACTCCTGAAGTCAAGTCGGAGATAGTGCTTCAGTACTCGGCGAACGCCGTGACGGGCAGAAGTACCTCGAGCAGGGCCGTTGTGGCGGATATTGAAGAGCGATGCGAATTGACGTTGTCCGATCGTACATTGCGGTATTGCATCGCGAAACTTGGGCTTGGGAAGCTGACAAAAGATCTGCCTGAGCTGGTCGATAGATTAAAAAGGGGCTCCAACGGATAATATCCGAGGCTGCATTGGGCATGGCGATGCCTCTTGCGAAGTTCACCGACAGAGAACAGCGTCGATTCTCTGGTTTTGTGTTGTCAGAGATGGGGGTGGATCAAGGACAAATTGCTGCCATGCTGGATGTCTCCACGGGAACGGCAGCTGCCTGGGAGAAGCGTTTTACCGAGGGACCGAACGTCTGGGATGCTCAGCGCAGTGGACGCAACAGGATTTACGGGAAAGATATAGAGGATCGTTTCATCGCCTTCTACTGCCAGACAGCTCCTTTGAAAAAGTGTGGCCGGGGCCGCTGGTCCCTGCGGATCGCGGAGAACGAACTGAAAAAAGACGGCAATCCGGTGGGTGTGTCATTGAGCCGTTCCACGATGCAGCGCATGCTCTCCAGGCACGCATTGAAACCACACCTTGTGCGGTACTTCCTGCAAATAACGGATCCGGACTTCTTTCCGAAAATGGAGCACCTCATCGAGCTCTATCTTTCCCCGGTTGAGTACCTGTTCTGTTTCGACGAGTGCCCCGGGTTACAGATTCTGAAGCGACTTGCTCCCGACACGCGTCCGGGTGACGAAGACGCAGCCTTGCGATGGCTCAGCGAATTCGAGTACATCCGCAACGGGACAATGGACGTATTTGCCTTTCTGGGGGTACGAACAGGAAAAGTGAATGTGGAGTGTCACGGTGACCACACGAAAAAAACATTCATCGCAGTATTCCGGAGACACGTTTCGAAATTACCTGAAGGCGTGAATCTCCACTACGTCATGGACAATCTGGACAGCCACTGCAGCTACGACTTCTGCAAGGTTGTTGCCAAGCTCAGCGGAATTGAGTGCCCGCCGGAGAGTGAGTTGGGAAGCAAAGACAATCGTCGCAAGTGGCTCGGAAGTGATGACAAACGTATCGTCATCCACTTCACGCCGTTTCATGGTTCGTGGCTGAACATGGTCGAGATCTGGTTCCGAATCATGGGACGGATGTGTTTGAAGGACAGCTACTGCAACCCAGACCAGATGCGTGACGCAATCCTTGAATTCGCGGAAACCTGGAGTAAAGACTGGGCACACCCGTTCAACTGGAGCTACGACGGTGAGGGGCTGCACCGGAAAGCCGTCCTGCGCTTCATCGGTATGCTCACACACTCCGCCGGCGAAATGACACTGCAGTTGATGACCAAGGAGTCCCTGCTCATGGTAAATCTGATGAATGACTACTGGGAGAAGGTCGAGCCAGAGCACTGGAGGCAACTATTCGTGGCGATTCATCAAGCTACGGAACAACTACGCGAGAATATCCGCAAGAGTACTCAGCCTATCGTTAAGCGAAAGTCCAAAAAGGCCCTGTCCCTGCTGCTGAAAACCATAGAGGCAAACACAGAGAGAGCTGAATCAGTCGCATGAAGAAAGATCAATTGCCATTACAGTGTCACATACTTATGGGACGCAGCACTAGTCAACCAATTTCCCCACGTAGATTTCCTCCAAATTCAACAGGATGGAATACAGTCTGATCTCCATGTGGAGACAGAACAAAAGCTTCTCTTCAGTAGTGTTCTCCGGGCATAATCCAGTCGGCTTCAAAAGTGATTGGATTCCCTTCTATATCAAAGAAGGTGTGCAAATCAATGGCGATAATCGCCCTAACCCGGCAGTCCAGCCAGTATCTGTCCTCCTCATGAATGCTTTCATCGTTGAGTATCTCTTCAAGCCACGGCATGGGATAACCATTTGTAATTGATGCTTCAAGTTCTTCTGTGGTTTCCGCGCGGAATATCTCTATAACTTCTATGTTCTTTGCAGCCTGTCCTTCCTCGGTGACCCTTAGAAACGGAATCAGTATGACTAGCATCATATTCAACATTATTTTCCCCTTTTACTGTTTAGTGAAGTCTTCTTTTACTGAGATAGGAACAAAGGAGGAGGTCTTATGGAAGGGTATTGTAAAACTACCCCCCCCGGCAGCAATAAACTGTTTCTTCTATGCAAAGAATTGAGAATCTTGCAGATAAGGAAGGCTTTAAGAAGATCTGTTTCTGATTGGACCTCTTATAAGAAACATCGAATGATCTCCTTAATGAAATATATCAACCATATTCGGTTAATCAAGGTCGAGTTTTTATAAGTGTCGCAAGTGACGTCCGACCCCTGAGACACGACCCCTGAGACAGTTTTCAGGTCACACTCGGTCATTCATGCCGCGCGCAGAGCGGCATGAACAAACAGGATTGGGCCTATGCCTATCTGTACTTGACAGAAGGACAGATATTACATAATGTATCCCTAGTGAGAGGAAACATATGAATGTTTTTGAAAAACTGATCACGGAAAACAGGGAGCGACTCCTGCCGAATGTTAAGCGAAGAGATGTATCTCTGGCGGATGTTCCGGGAATGGCATCTGTCCTTATCGGTATGCGTCGATCAGGGAAGACATTCCGACTATATCAGGAAATTCAGACCCTGCTAGCATCTGGAGTTCCCCTGAATCGGATCCTCTATGTGAATTTTGAAGATGACAGGCTCTACCCAATTGAACAGGGTCTTATGAATAAACTGCTTGAAGCATTCTACCGGCTCGCACCGGAAGCTCGGAGCAGTGAAGCATACCTGTTCCTTGATGAAGTACAGTCTGTTGAAGGATGGGCCAGATTTGCTCGAAGGATTCTGGACACGGAAAATGTTAAATTGTTTGTTACCGGTTCCTCTGCGAAGCTGCTTTCCTCCGAGGTTGCCACCGAATTTCGCGGAAGGGGGTGTTCCACTGAACTTCTTCCTCTCAGCTTTCGCGAATTCCTTATTTTCAGGGACGTGACTCCTGCTGAATCTGTTCCCGGAGCACGTGTCCGCTCAACACTGGAAGCTGCTTTGGTTGAATATCTTCGGACCGGTGGTTTTCCAGCTGTACAGACCCTTGATGAGAATCGCTGTGTTCAAGTGCTCCAGGATTATGTTGAGCTTGTCCTCCTCAGGGACATCATTGAAAGACACGGTATCAGTAATGCTCATGCAGCGCGCAGTTTCGCCCTGACACTCCTTCAGCAAGCCGGCGGAAGAATGTCCGTTCACAAAACTCATAATGATCTTCGGTCAAGGGGAGTCAACATCGGTAAAGACACCCTCTACAGCCTTCTTGATCACTTCACAGACGCCTTTTTGCTCTTTACTGTCTCTCTTTTCTCAAGATCTCTCAGAGTACGTCAATCCAATCTCAGGAAAATCTATGCTGTGGATCCAGGCCTTGCCTATTCCATTGCACCGGCTGGATCTGCCAACCTGGGCGCCAGACTTGAAAATGCTGTTTACCTGGAACTAAGAAGACGATCCGTCATACTTCGCCAGGGGAGCATTAGTTATTACATGACAGACTATGGCCATGAGGTTGATTTTGTAATTGGAGATTCGGATATGGGAACAGCAAATAGACTCGTTCAGGTTTGCACTGGTATCTCCGAAGAACCGACTAGAGCAAGAGAAGTTCGGGCACTCTCCGAAGCGATGAACAAAATGGACCTCTCTGAAGCCGAAATCGTCACTATGAACGAATCGGAAGAAATAGAGACTGAGAGGGGCTTAATAAGGGTCATTCCTGCATGGGCTTGGCTTCTAGACCTTTAAACCACAGAGGGAAAAGCTGGTACGCCGACCCAATAACCATACGAATCAGCTTTACTCCTGTTATTCTGCTGAAATTTTCATTCAATTGTGCTAAGAGAGCGAAACCCACCAAGAAGATCTATCGCAATCTGGTACTTTATGCTCATGAGTTAAATGACGAAATAAGGCGTGATAACCTCACCAGGAAACAGCTTGCTGAAAGATATGGAATCTCTTCTGAGCGGGACTTGGTAAGAACACTTCCCGAAAATCTCCGGCTATGAAAATAATGGGTACAGAATCAACGAACTCATTTATTAAGTTTTGTCAGAATATCTGCTATTGCGTGTTTCAGTTCAGAGACATGATCTGCACAAATATTGAAGATGACCTCTGCGTCGAGATCAAAGTATTGATGACTCAGAAAGTCCCTTACTCCTATCGCACCCTTCCAGTCGACTTCAGGATGATTATCCATCAATGGTTTTCCACCATATTTCTTAAAGCGCTTCAGATTCTCTCCGATAGTGATAAGCATTAGCACTATCCCATCAAGTCTGTCGATACCTTCATCGTCCCTAAGAAAATCATCAGGGGTCTTAATGCCGCTGAAACGACGTTCGACTTTCACGATGCTCTCCAATATTTGCACCGCTATGTCTTCCATAAGCCTTACATCAAACATAGACTGCATCCCGTTCAATACGCTTCTTCAACAGAGCGTTCATGCTGCTTCTGTATCGAACCAGGTCCACGGGTACATGAAAGGCTTCTTCAAGCTGCTCCTTGGCATGGATCATTGCGTAAAGGTCTGGAGGCATTTCAACAACAATATCAACATCGCTGTCCTTTTCGGCTTCGTTACGGGCCACAGAACCGAAGACACCAAGTCTTATGATCCCGAAGCGTTCTTTGAGTAGAGGCTTCATTTTTCTCAGCACAGCAAGTGTTTTTTCAAGGCTCATATCTAACCTCCGTTAGAAGAACATCCGGTTTTCCTGGGTATTGGTCAAGTGTCGGAATTTGAGTCTGATAATGGAAAGTACCCCATCGGTGGGGTAGAGCCGGTAAATGCAGGTGATCGAAAAGTGTGCTTCATTCCCGGGAGAATCTACTTGTAGAATTATGCAAGTGTCGCAAGTGACGTCCAGCCCCGGAGGAGCCTCAAACCAAATAATGGGACGGAGTGAGTGGCTCCGTCCCAATATTTGGTACGCCGGACTCCTGTCCAGTCGAACTCAGACAAAACACTCTTTTCCTGTCTCCATACAGCGTCCGGATCTATCGAAAGTAAGATCTGATTCCAAGAAATATCGCAATCCTATCATCTATGCTCAGGAGCTTCATGATGAAATGGTCCGGGATAATCTCACCAGGAAGCAGCTTGCAGAAAGGCACGGCGTGTCATCGGACAGGATAACCCAGTGGATGTGCCTGCTCAAGCTACCTGAGCAGAGGTTGAGGAAGATCGAATCCCTCGGGGATTACTGGGACAGGCAGGTGATCACGGAAAGAGAGCTACGTCAAGAGAGAAAATCTCTCTCAGATTGAACACTCTTTCTGTTTTCAAATCCCGGGATAGATATGGCATTTGACTGGGGCTAGAGAATACTTTAATTTTACACTACCTAATATCTTCTTCAAGGGGGGAATTATGGCTGCTATCTTTCTCGCATTGTTGTCTATTTTCGGACAACAGACATATTGCTCTATTAGTGGAACTGTCAGAGGCGCTGATATGATTGAGGATGAACCCACGGACCCTCTAATCGGAGCAACCGTCTGGATTTACGGAACCGGTACAGGTGCTATGACTAATAGATCGGGTCAATACAGGATTGACAGTCTTCCGCCTGGCGAGTACGAAATCCAAGTGTCTATGGTTGGACTTCAAGAAATTGACACTCTTGTTGTTTTGGATACGGGGGAGGAGCTTGTACTCAATTTCACATTATCTAATCATGCACGTGCATGGGCCATACAAAGACAGCACTGGCTTGTAATCGAAGAAAGGAATGTTTCTTCAACTTTAATAATCAGAGTGCATACGGACAGCATCGTATCCCCCAATCATCTTCAAATAAAAGTTCAAGGAGAAAACTATTTCCCTGAAAGGCTTTCTGAAAACACGTACAGCCTGCATGTTCCTTCCGGAGAGTTAAACATCGCTTGGCAATTGCCAAGTATCGCTGCTAATACTTGCGTCATTAATACTACTGCCGGTTCTGTGGATACGCTTCACCTGTATCCGGAAATATCCATTCCCGAAACTGTTGAGACAGAGTCATTACAAGGAGATTCAGCGTTGCGGAATTTACCCGATACTCATGATGAATGGGTCGCTCCGTGTTACTCTATTAATCGTCATGCTGTAAATCTCTTCGAGATAGGTCAGCCTGAGCTCTTTGAATTCGGATTAGTAAAACTCCGGTGCATGTTTGAAAATTCCGAAGGAGAAGAATACTGGAAGATCGCTGCCGTTTTCAATGAGAAAGCAGTCATCATTTGCGAAGACAGCCCTGTGGTCGTCTATGATCTGGGTCTTGAAACCAAGGATGCATATTTCTCTCCGGGATTGGACTATATACTGGCAATCAATGCGATTTGGGACCACTGGCAGGGAGAAGATGCTGTCAGGATTGAAACTGCAACAGGTGATATGCTCCGGTTCAATCATCCGAATGCCAGAGAATCTCGTCGTCCGGTTTACGGGAGTGGTATTATGTTTGTGAAATCCCCGGCTTACTTCATTTCAGATGATGGCAGCCTGATCTCTTCGTTTGAGGACACTCTTCGTTTCTATAATGAAACACTCGATCTGATAGAGACTATCACCACCAGCGAAGAGTACTATCAGTACAATTCAGAAATACGATCCTCAGATGGGGAGCGGTTAGCTTTAACCCACCGTGAAGATGAATATGGAGAACTTCATATTCTAGGCAGAAGCGGCGAACTGATATCGGAAGGTTCGTTCGATAACTCTATCATGAGAGCATCCGCCGATATAAACCAGATAATTGGTTGCAATAGTAACCCCTCGAGTATTGGCTTCTCCGTCTATGATGGTTATTCGGCTGAAGAAATGTGGCATTCCTCAGAAGGAGGCTATCATTGGCATGTCAGGATTTCAAGCGATGGGAGTAAGTTCATAGCTGGCATTGGAAACCATACTTTTCAGATATATGAAACTACATCCGGCCAGCTCTTTAATCAATTTTATGTCGAGGAATCCAGAGATATTTGCATGGATCCCATTGCCATAGGAAACTCTGGTTCTACTCTATGGAAGTTACACTATGATTATCGTACTGAAACCGGATTGAGATATGCCAGATATGCTTATCTGGGAAATGACGGATCTCTTCTATGGCTTAGTCCGATATATACCGGTAACTTTTTCGAGAATTGGCGTCATAACGACCTACCGGGTTTCATCTCTCCCAGCGGAGATGAATTTTTCTATATAGCCTACAATCACATTTTCATTGTCAGTATTGAGGAGTCTAACGCCTCATCGAATTCACAAACCTCTGAACAGGATGTGAGCCGGAACTGATTCGGCAATTCGACTGGATGAAAGTTTGGTACGCCCGCCAGGATTTCCTTCGACTCGCTACCGCTCGCTCAGGATAAATTTACCCTTGCTGATTCGATGAAGACATGAGAGCCAGCTTCTTCTTTCGAGTCCAGCCCTTGATCTGTCGCTCTCGCTTGCCTGCACTCTCCCTGTCTGTGTGGCTCTCGCTGTAGAGAAGGTGCACTTTATGCTGCTTCATTCGATGGTTGATATCGGTAGTGATCCCTGTATAGAGCTGTCCGTTCCTGTCACATATGTAAACAAACCACATAATGCACCTTCCGAATCAGCATGACTTCAATCAGGGAACATACCAGCAAAAAAGGGGGCTTATTGCCCCCTGTTCTGCTGGTACACCGGACTCCTGTCCAGTCGAACTCAGACAAAACATACTTTTCCCGTT
>DAOWFD010000431.1 GCA_030638185.1 Candidatus Aegiribacteria sp. | reverse complement strand
TTGAAAGGGTTACCGACACTCTGCCTGTTCCTGTAAGAACCTATCCTGCTGTTATTTTCCCCAACGCCATGGTTGATGACATCAAGGATATGGTCGGAGAAACAGGAAAAACAGGAGATAGGTACGTCCCGCCCGAGGGGAAACCTGCCATAACCGTCAAGATTCCTCCTGGCAAGATCTACTACTACCCGGAAAGATGGCAAAAGGACGAGATCCCGCCATCTGTGAAAGCATGTCCAACAGGATTTCTGAAATGGGACAAAACCGGACTGACCACAGATACTGAAGCAAGGTGTATAGGCTGCCTCATGTGTGAGACCGCCGCGCTGCTGGATGGAAACGCTGAAATTCTGATAGATCTTGAAATGCCGGAGGTGGTGGACTGATGGCTGGAATACTGAAATACCTTGCGGGAGTAGAGACACCCAGTACCCTGGTATTCGGAATAACAGGGAAGCAGGGCAGGAGTAAATCCCGTCTCATGAAAAAATTCGGTACCGAGGTAATCGCCGGCTGTACTCCCGGAAAGGGTGGCCAGGAAGTTGACGGTGTACCTGTATTCAATTCCGCTGCCGAGGCGGTCAATGCATTCCCACAGCTGAACTCTGCCGTTCTCTTCGTTCCCGCCGTGGCTGTAAGAAAGGCTGCCATGGATGCCATGGACGCGGAACTGAAATTCCTCGTTCTCACAGCTGACGGAGTCCCAACGCAGGATGAGATAATCCTGAAAGAATACGTTTCAATTAAAAACTCGGTATACCTCGGTCCCAATACCGTGGGGCTGCTTGATACGGAGGGTTACCTTTTCGGGCTGATAGGAGGCAGCGCCACCTGGGCCAAGAAGAATTACAGACCGGGAAAAGTAGGCGTTATATCGCGCTCGGGGGGACTTTCACAGCTTCTGGGAGCTTTCCACTGCAGACCGGACCTTCCCGGACCAAGATCGGATGGTTCGTACGGCCCTCTGTGGGGAATGGATTACCCGGGGCTCTCAGCCGTCGTATGTGTCGGCGGAGACCCGGTCCCTGGAATATCGATGCTGGACGCGGCAGCGGCCTTCGAGAAGGATCCCCGAACAGAAGTGATGGCTGTTTACGGCGAGACCGGCACGACCCAGGAGAACGACCTTGCCGAGGCTGTGATGAACGGCGAGATAACAAAACCGATAGTTGTATTCCTTGGAGGTAAATTCACTAAAGCCGGTGTTTCCCAGAGCCATGCAGGAGCGATGATAAGGAATGAGAATGAAACGTGGGAAGCCAAGCAGAATGCTCTCCTGGATGCGGAGATAACCGTGGTTGAAAGACCGGATGCCGTATTCAGTGCCGTTCTTAGACAATTGAAAAACACCTGAGGGGAAATGCACTAAGAAGGCTTATGAAATACAGAAAATTCGGTGAACTGGACTGGGAAGTATCCGCCCTGGGTTTCGGGATCATGCGCCTCCCGCACAAGGAGAAGGAATACTCCGTTATCCTTGAGGAAGAAGCCTCGTCATTGCTTCATTTCGCAATTGACAACGGGATGAATTACCTTGACACCGCCTGGAATTACCATGACGGAGAGAGTGAATCATTCCTTGGAAGGGCGCTGAAGGGCGGATACAGGGAAAGAGTGAGAATAGCAACCAAGCTTCCATGCTGGAAAATCGAGAAAAAGGATGATTTCGACAAATACTTCGATGAACAGGTGGAGCGCCTTCAGACCGATTTCATTGATTTCTATCTTCTCCATGCCCTTCAGAGGGACTGGTGGGACAATGTCAGGAACCTGGGATACCTTGACTGGGCCGAAAAAAAACTGGCGGACGGCACTATAAAGCACCTCGGATTCTCATTCCACGACAGGCTACCCCTCCTAAATAGAATAATTAACGAGTACGACAACTGGACCGTGGCCCTGCTGATGTACAACTACATGGACGTGGATTTCCAGGCAGGGACAGAAGGTGTGAAGTACGCCGCCGATAACGGTCTTGCGGTTGTGGTTATGGAGCCTCTCCGGGGCGGACTCCTTGCCAAGGAACCTCCCACATCCGTGAAGAAGATCTTCGACGGATCAAAGGTTCAGAGATCCCCGGCTGACTGGTCACTGCAGTGGCTGTGGGACAAGGGGGAAATAGCTTCGGTCTTAAGCGGAATGAATACATTGGAGCAGCTTAAGCAGAACATCGCAAGTGCCTGTAATTCGGATATCGGAAGCATGACGGAGTACGAAGAACATGTTCTTGTGAAGATCCGGGAGGAATACCGCAAGAAAGCATCAATTCCCTGTACGGACTGCAGGTACTGCATGCCCTGCCCGGAAGGTGTTGCCATTCCCTGGATCTTCGAGTACTACAATATGAGCGAAATGTACGAAGCCCCTGGAACCGCCAGGTTATACTACGCCTTCCTTGACGAAAAGAACAGGGCATCCGAATGCAAGGAATGCGGCAAATGCATGGAGCACTGCCCCCAGCACATAGATATCATCGGTACACTTAAGAAGGCCCATGAACTACTCGCGACCTCAGATTAAGTCAGGTCCCTTGTCCTTTTCGCAACTACGAAAGTCAGGAACGGAACAAAAATGTAAACCGCAAGGCTCCATTGCGGTGAGAAAAGGGCGATGATTATCCCGGTGACAGCAAGCGAGGGAATAACCAGGTTAATCTTTACTATACGCATGGCTGCCTTTCTGGATACATCCTTCTTCACGATATCCGGAAATTTCAGCAGCAGCGTACATTGAAAAAGAAAAAATAATCCGATAAGGAGAATATTCATATGGAAGATGAAACTCGCCGTGAAGTAGTTTAAATGATCTCCTATCAGCCCGGATGAGAAGGGGATTACGCACACCAGGAGGAGTTCACCGAGATTGACCCATAGATGGTGGGTGCAGGTGTTGTTCATGTACTTGAAGAGTTTCTGATGGTTTATCCAGAAATAACCCAGAAGGAGAAAACTAAGTACATAGGTCCAGAACAGCTCGGAATATTCCAGAAGATGGTTCAACAGGTCACCGTCTGAACTGATATTGTGATGTGCTTCAGGAAGTGGAAGACCCAGCACCATGAGGGTCATGGCTATGGCGAATATGCCGTCCGTAAGCCCCTCAAGACGATGAAGAGGCAGCACATTCGGTCTTTTACTCAGCTTATTCTCCCTCCCGCGTAGATTACGTCAGTCGTGTATAATCAGTTTTGCTGTCTGGCGGATGTTTCCCGGCCCGGAAGCTTCAATCAGGTACAGTCCGGACGGTACACCGATAAGATCAAGCACCCTCTCTCCTTCTGAAAGGCTCCAATCCTGAAGTTTTCTGCCGGAAAGGTCGTAAAGCACAACATGTAGATTCGATTCCGCCATTCCGCTCCAGCACATTACCGTTGACAGATGAGCCGGATTGGGAGCGAAATGAAGGGCGCCGGTTCCAAACTCGGGTGGAAGAGGGCGGTCGTTAATCCCTGTCAGATGTGTGGACAGGACGTAGTTACCCGGATCGAATTCCACATTCGTAGGCTGGAACGGTACTGTAAACACTTCATTCTGAACAGCCTGATCGTTCCACATCACCACAAGGGAATCCTGGGATGCTCCGTGTATCATGAACTCCAGTGGCATCGTGAAAACGGGACCCGTGGTCTGAATCTGCTGGAGATCAACCGTAACTTCCCAGTCGGCATCGGTTTCCACCCAGCTGTAATTAAGGTCATATACAGGATAGCCCCAGTCATGAAGCCAGGTATCGAAGAACCAGTCTATATCATCCCCTGTTACGGCCTCCACATGATCACGGAAATCGTCGGTGAGCGCATTGCTGTATTTATACTCCTCGAAATAGTTTTGAAGGGTCTGATAGAAATTAACATCACCCAAAACATGTCTGAGCATATGAAGCACGCTTGCGGCCTTCTGATATGTTGTATAGCTCCACATCTCCGATGGAGTAGTAGGATTCGTAATTGGGAATAGCTCACCGCTGTTCAGATATGGTATCATTATATTG
>DAOWFD010000284.1 GCA_030638185.1 Candidatus Aegiribacteria sp. | reverse complement strand
GCAATGGCGATGTATACCGGTCTGTCAGGAAGAGGCTGGGAGGAGAAACAGAGTTGGACGTCGAAGAATAAACCCGGAGACATAATCCTCGGGGAAAAAATTTCCATCGTGGATGATCCCACGAATCAGGAAACTTTCATGTTCGGATTCGACATATCAGGCCGCAAACGGAATATCTTTCCGCTGGTGGGAGATGGGGAACTGATGAATCTCATGTACGATTCAGCCACTGCTGCCAAGTATGGAAAGCAGCCCACTGGTCATGATACAGGATCTGTAAGTATCGTGATGGATACGGGATTTGGTCATGCGGACCCCCTTGAAGCAGTTAGAGATATGGGTAAAGTACTGTACATTCCCGCGATTCATTATATGAACATCCCCAATCGTAGTAAGGGGATTTTTACCGGTAGTTCCAGATTCAACGCCGTTCTTGTTGAAAACGGGAAGATAGTATCACCTATCTTTTCAACAAGGATAACAGATTCTTTCCAGAATGTACTTGGAAACGTGAAGATCATCTCATCGGTATCGGAATCTGTGAATGAATCCAATACTTACGGTAGAAGAGCTCCTGTAGCCATGAGTGTCCCTTCCTATATCGTTTCTGAAGGCGTCAAGATCACCGATTCCGCCGATTCCTTCTAAACTCCTATTTGGGGCCTGCCAGGCAGGCCCCTGCTTCTGGAAAACTATAGATGATTAATAATGTTCCTGGTAAAGACCCGACACTGATCGTTGGGGGGGGGCCTGCGGGAGTTTCGTGTGCCTGGAAGCTGGCCACCTTTAGTATTCCATGCATCCTGATTGACAAAGCTTCTTTTCCGAGGGATAAAGTATGCGGTGGCGCACTCAGCGAAAGGGCGGCTGAGATTCTCATCACATCCGGTATTCTCTCAAATAATGAACTTGAAGATCTGACGCTGAAAGAACACAGAACTTTATCCCTCTGGAACAGGGATGAACTCCTGAGAACCTACATTTCACAGGACGCCCCTGTACGGATAATATCCAGAAGGAAATTCGACAGCGTACTGCTTGATAAAGCGGCTTCAGCCGGTGCGTTCATCGTTACGGGGGACACCGTGGTTTCTGTTGATTCATCTTCTGTGACAACTTCATCCGGTAAGAATTATCCCTGTTCAAACCTTGTCGGAGCAGATGGGTGCAACAGCCTCGTAAGAAGATTCATTGCAGGAAAAAGGAGTAAAGGAACTGGTATGGGATTGGAATATCTAATACCATTGACCGATTTGAATGAAATACCGGAAGGTCTTCAGATTCACTTCGGTTATATCCCTTACGGTTACATCTGGGTTTTCCCTGATAGTGAAAAGGTCAATATCGGAGCCGGGGCAGTGGGCAGCCCGGCGTCACCCTCCAACATAACCGAGGCACTGAACGGTTTTCTTGAAGCAAGGGGCATCTCCTGCGATAAATACCAGTTGCAGGGAGCACCCATACCATCCCGCGAGCTGGATAGAAATCTCGGGAAGGGGAATATCTACCTGGCGGGGGATGCCGCGGGTCTGGTGGACCACGTTTCAGGAGAAGGAATCGGCCATGCTGTTCAAAGCGGATTTCTCGTGGCGGACTGTATTTTATCCGGAGGAAACCGCGGAACCGTACTGAACAAAAAAGACTGTTGCATAAGCATCGTCAGACAGTCGATGTTCTACCGACACCTTCTATTCAGCCCGATTACTCATGGGACAGCCATAATGGGGCTTCGGGACAACGAAGAATTTGCCAGGGGATACTGGAACATCATTTCCGGCAAAGAATCTTACAACGAAATGTTCAGGCGTCTTCTGACCTGATCCTGTTCTATTCTGACTGATTTAATGTGGGCGAAGTATTGTTTCTGATCTCATCCCGCAAAGAAATGATATCATGGACAGGCTTCTCCTTGGCAGCTTCATCGAGAATCTTAACAAGTTCCTTCCTTATTACTGCCGGTGAGAGTTCTTCAGGCATATCATCCCCGGAGATCTGAACCATCTTCCAGAGATCATGTACGGGAACAACAATGCTGACAGGATCTGAAGCCTGAGAGATGATTTTCTGAACACTCCTGATACAATTCAGCTTTTCGTCAAGAGTTTCGGCGTTTTCAAAACGAATCCTCTGCAGGAGGGAATCGTTATCCGGTATAGGTTCGGATTTCTCCTGTTTCTCTAGTAGAGAATTAGACTCTCTGGCGGCAGCTTCCGCTTCCGGAAGCCTTCCGAGTCGGAAAAGAGTTCGTGCTCTGTCCGCCTGAAAGAAGTAGATATAGTGGACGTAATCCAGTTCCTGGAAAATCAGTATTGCCTGATCGAAAGTACTAAGAGCCCGTTCCAGCTCACCTTTTCTCATCAGAACGACTGCCATGTAACCCAGTGCTTCCGCCTCACCGTAACGAATACCTATATCACGGGAAGTCTCATAGTATTCCTGAAGCATCTTTACCGCCCCAGAGTAGTCTCCCTTATCGATTTTGAGTATTGCAAGGCCGCATGAGTGATAGGATATATAATACCTGTCCCCGATCTCCCGGGCGATTGCCAGCGCCTTCCGGTAAGCCATTTCTGCTTCTTCAAATTGATTCTTAGTGTGAAATAAATCTGCAAGATTTCCAAGGCTTACCGAATGCAAGCGTTTGTCCTTGTGATGTTTAGCCACATCAATCGCCTTCTCGAGAATCTGCTGTTTCTCGGTAAGATCAACGGCTGCACAAGCCATGTTATTGTACACCTTGGCATTGCTTTCATCATCATCTTTCATCTCTTCGAATATTCTCAGCTGCTTCTCAAACAGTTTTCTGGCTTCACTTACATGACCTGTCATGAATTTAAGCGCGGCAAGATATCCTGTGGATTCGTATATTCCCCTCAGATACCCAAGCTCATTATGAATTTCGAGTGCTTTCTCATTTACCTCCAGGGCTGTCTTTGTGTCTCCAAGGCGGGAGGCAAGCCAGGCGCGCATGCCCATTGCTTCCGCGTATCGTTTTCTGTCTCCCGCGGACAGGGCCAGTTCTTCTGTCCTCTCGGCCAGTTCCACAGCTTCCTTGCATCTGGCAAATATTCCAAGGATCTTGATTTCTTTTATCATCATGCCAATCAGCTGGTCTTTCCTGTTCGGTTGAAGCTCGAGAAGCTCTCTCAACCTTACAATGCACTTGTAACTGAGTTTTACATCACCACTCCTTTCCGCGGCCTGAAGTACTTTATCAAGGTAAAAACATGCTGTTTCGCTATCTTTCGCCCTGTCCCAATGGTATGCAAGATCGGGAAAAAAAATCTCATCACCCGGATAGATATTCTCAATGGCACAGGCTGCTATATTGTGAAGTTTAACAAGCTCACTTTCCAGCTGAATGCTGTATGCT
>DAOWFD010000253.1 GCA_030638185.1 Candidatus Aegiribacteria sp. | reverse complement strand
TATCCATAACTGTGGTATCCAGCTCCGATGTTTACGGCTGGATAGAAATGACCCTTTCGCAGGCTCCTCCCATAATGGCCGAAGCAGGGGAAGATAATGCTTGGCTGCTTTTTGAAGGGGGCACCCTCCTGCGGTTCAGCAGAATGGATGGAAAATGGAAGGCCTACTGCCTGGAGGATGTCAGCAATGTTCTTGATTTCGACCTGAAAGGTGAAACTCCCGCATTCGTTACAGAGAGTGAATACCTTGTATTCAACGATAACAGCTGCGAAGCCATTTCAGAATCACTCCCGGATGCTTTCTCCCCAATGGAGCTTGAGATAAGTAATGACGATATAGCAGTTCTGGGCATGGATGGAGATCTGGCGATCAGGGAGGAAGATGGTTTCACAGTATATTCCGCTTCTGAAGAACTGAATCCCCGGGGTGACCTTCAGCGGATAGGACCGGATTGGATATTCAGGCTTGAGGGGGGCGGTCTCGCGCTCTTCGATCCCTCGGTTGCCCTGTGGCAGTTCGAGGATTCCCCCGATGGAGATATACTGGCTTCGTCCGACAATATTCTGTTCATCGGATTCAACGACAGCATTTATGTAAGAACCTCGCAGGGAGAATGGAATTATCATTCAGATGGCCGTCTGTATGATGGAGGTCTTGTGCTGGCAGAAAACGGTATCTCAACAGTCATGTCTCCCGGGGATATTATCGCTGAAGCTCCTTCGTTCGAGCCGACAAGATTGTTTGCCATGGAAAGATTCCGGGAGCCTATATGGGCAATTGACGACCTTGGAATAACGGTCTACACCGACCTGGGCTCAGTTGAAACCGGTCTCCCCTATTACGATACACAGCGTGTTTCCTGTTCCATGGCCGGGCAGAGTCCGCGTGATATGCAGGGCTCAGCAGAATCTGTAAACGACATAATAGCGGCAGGCGGCGGAACCTTCAGGATATATGAATCCGTTTCCATCAGACCCGATCCGTTTACAGAATTCTCAACCGAGGGAAGGGACGCGAGGAGGAATCTCGAGACCATATCGGTCGAGGAATTCAGGTTGGTTGGAATAACACTTGATCCTGTAGGTGGTGATCAGGCCATGGTTGAAGATGGAATTGGTGTGCCATACATCCTCTACGAAGGAACTGTTCTTGCCAATAATTCCCACGTTGCCGAGATTATCAGTAATGAAGTTATTGTAATTCAGGATGTTATAGTTGATTACAGCGCAAGAGGTGGAGGGGAGACCACGATCCCCACCATTTATTCTTTGCGTTTACATGAAGAAGGTGGTCTGTGATGCGTCTCATAACCGTTTGTAGTCTACTGCTGTTGCTGGCTATACCAGCGGCGGCGTACAGGATTACCGATATCTCGGTAGTACCCAGCGGCGACGTGACCCTGGTCACACTAACCGCTGATGATGCGATTTCGTACGAAAGATTTCTCCTGACCGATCCTATGAGGATCGTACTTGACATTGGCGATGCGGTACACTCGCTGCCATCGATGGATTTCTCCATTAACAGGGGAGGTGTTCTGTCCATAAGAACGAGTCAGTACAAAGCTCCGCCGGATGGCATTGTCAGAATAATCATCGATGTTAACGGTGAGCTTCTCAATTACAACGCATCACTTAATGGGAATCAACTCGTTCTTGAGATACAGACAGACCCTGCAGGTATACCCTTTGCTGCATGGTCAGCTACTTCTGAATTCGTTGAACCTGTCATAACGGGCGGAGACGTGGCGCCACTATCATCACCGGCGTACTCTTCTCTTTCCGGACAGTCTATCGCAACCTCAACAAGGGGCATTCGTATAAGTGAGACCCATCGCCAGATAGAAGACGGCTTCCCGGTGGAGTGGTCAGGAACCGGCGGCAGAAGGATAACCATCGATGTTGTTGATGCAAGCATTAGAACCGTTATGCGGGCTATCTCAGATGTGAGCGGACTGAACATCATGCTCCCGGAGGATTACTCCTCCTCGGTTACCGCCCGGTTGCAGAATGTGGGCTGGAGGGATGCACTCACAGCGATTCTGAACTCGCAGGGACTTGCTGCCAGCATGCAGGGCAATGTTCTGAGGGTACTGCCCAGGGATGAATTTTATTCGGAGATAAACCAGATGGCATCAACCCGTCATGACAGAGAGAACCTTCAGGAACTCCAGACTGAAATATACGTGATCAGATATGCTACTGCGCAAAGCCTGAACAACGCTCTTACTACCGCTCTTTCCGAGAGAGGTCAGATCTCTATAGACGACAGAACCAACTCTCTTATCATCACTGATATACCGTACAAACTCGAGGAGGTAGGTAGACTGTTACCGATCCTGGACAGTCCGACAGCACAGGTGATGATAGAAGCGAAACTGGTGGAAATCGATGCCAGCTACGCAAACGAAATGGGTATTGACTGGTCCCTTGGGAACCTAGCCAGATCAAACGAACTGGTGCACGCAGGTATGAGCTCAAGTGGTCTCGCGGTGGGAGATCCGGCTGCCTCTCTCTCATTCGGCACCATTACCAGTATGTTTGATGTGAACGCAGTTATTACGATGCTTGAATCCCAGAATCATGCGCATATACTTTCGGAGCCGAGGATAGCGATAATAGACAACATGACCGGTACAGTTATATCCGGAAAGGAAATACCGCTCACCCTTATGGATCCGAGCGGAAACGTCTACGTAACGATGTATAAGGTTGGAGTTGAGTTGACCGTTACACCTCATATCAACGCTGATAACAAAGTGACTCTTGAGCTATTTCCGGTCGTAAGCGAGCTTTCTGGAGAGGCAACTGCCTCGATGCAGCCTATAATCCTCACGCAGAGCGCCAATACAACCCTCATGATAGACGACGGCGCAACAGCGGTTATCGGTGGAATAATGAGATGCAAGCATACAAGTGTCAGAACATCCATCCCGATACTTGGAAGTATCCCGCTTATCGGTGATCTGCTTTTCTCCTACAATTCCGATCGAGAAGAAAGTACAGAGCTTGTAATATTCGTTACTCCACACATTATCAGGCCTTACTAAAACAAGGCCAGAGTGATCAGACTGGGGCGGGGGAAGTGGAAGGGTCACATTCTCCGCCCTTCGTCTAAACTGTGCAGACCCACTTCATCACTTCTCAGGGGTGCCTTCCTTGATATTGCAGGAAGAAATCTTATAGATTCCGCTGTTGTATGGGACCTATGTGCTGGAACAGGAGCAGTTGGTCTTGAAGCTCTGAGCTGGGGGGCATCCTATTGTGTCTTCGTTGACAGAAACCCCCGTTCAGCATCGCTTATCAGGGCTTTCCTCAGAGAACACCACGCGATGGAAGATGCAGCAGTCATTACTGGTAACATTAGGGATTATATTAAGACAACGGATTCCATACCCAATATTGTATACATCGATCCGCCCTACAGGTACAGCAGGCTCTACGAATGGACAGACAGTATGGATTGGAACAGTATCCTATCGACGAATGGAGCGGTATTCGTTGAATGCGGAGATGAAAGCATGATGAAGGAAAGCTGGAAAAAGAGAAAGTACGGAGACAGCTACCTATGTTGGAAGACAATGAAGGAAGTACGATGAGAATTATCTATCCTGGTACATTCGATCCTGTGACCCTCGGACACCTGGACATTATAAGAAGGGCAGTAAATATATTCAGTAAGATTGAAGTGGCCGTGGTGACGCAGACTTTAAAATCCACCTGTTTTTCGGTTGAAGAGAGGGTAAGGCTCCTCCGGGAATCTCTGGTGGAGACAGGTCTGGAAGGGATTGAGGTATCTTCATTCGATTCCCTTCTGGTTGAATATATGAAGAAGAAGAATTATCGTACTTTCATCAGAGGTCTTCGGGCCAATTCAGATTTTGAATACGAGTTTCAGATGCAGCTGATGAACAGAAGACTGGCACCTGAGATAACAGGGCTTTATCTTATGCCATCGGAGGACAATATGTACCTCTCTTCTACACTTGTAAAAGAGATCGCGAGGTACGGTGGAGACCTTTCCACGGTTGTTACAACAAGCGTCAGGAAAGCACTTGAGGAATATTATGGATCTGCGGCAGGAAACGGATAACGTATGAAATACTCCAGAACTATAATGTCACTATCACCCTCTGCGATACTGCGGTTAAGTGCAAAAGCAAAGGAACTGAAGAAATCGGGAAGGGATATTGTATCACTGACCGCAGGCCAACCTGATTTTCCTACACCGGCTCCGATCGCTGAAGCCGGGATAAAGGCGATACAGGATGGAAAAACCGGATACACCCCATGTACCGGTATACCTGAACTGAAAGAAGCTGTAGCAGAAAGCTATTCCATCAGAAGGAATATCGAATGGAAGGCTGAGAACGTAGTTGTAAGCTGCGGCGCCAAGCATGATCTGGCGAATCTCATCAGATCGGCCGTGAATCCAGGAGACAGGATCCTTCTTCCAAGGCCGTACTGGGTCAGTTATCCTGAAATGGTCAAGGCTTCAGGGGGAATACCCGTTTTACCGGAAAAGGGTATTGATCCTGAAGAAATACTTAAAGCAGCAGATCTCGGTGCAGTCGGCCTGCTTCTTAACTACCCCTCCAACCCCTCCGGATTCGTTCCGTCCGATGATAACATGAAAGACATCGCAGATGCCATTGCTGATACCGATATGTGGGTTATCTCGGATGATATTTATGAAGATCTCGTCTACGATGAAGGTGCAGCACCACACATTCTTGATTACAGGCCGGAGCTTAGTGAGAGGACGGCTGTTGTTTCAGGTGTATCGAAAACTTATGCCATGACTGGATGGCGGATTGGCTACTCACTTGCAAACATCGAATGGTCAAAACTCTCCGGCATACTTCAGGCACATTCCACGTCAAATCCCTGTTCAATATCCCAGTGGGCAGCACTGGCAGCCGTTGAAGGCAAGGCTGATAAAGAAAAAGGCGAGATGTACCTATCCTTCAGAAATAGAAGGGACCTGATATGTTCGAAACTTTCGGACGTAGAAAGCATACAATTTGAGAGACCTGAAGGGGCATTTTACGTATTTCCCCGCTTGGCTGATGAAACCGACACTGCAAGATTCTGCAGTGAACTTCTGGAAGAAGAGGGATTGGCGGTAATACCGGGTTCTGCATTTGGAGCTGAAGGATACATCAGGTTATCTTTTGCGGCGTCCGACGATGATATTCGGGAAGGTGTGAACAGATTTAAAAGATTCCTGCGCAGGAGGTACAATACATGATTGTCAACTGTCCTTATTGTGATAGTAAGTATAATATTCCCGAAAATAAAATCGGAAATTCACCTAAACGCTTTCGATGCAGAAAATGCTCTGAGATTTTCATTATTAACCCTCCAAAGGATAAAACCGGAACGGCAGACATTTCCATCGATGAAGACAGTAAAGAGCAGAGGGCTGCCAGATTCGCGAGGGTACTGGCAAGTGACATTTTTATCTATAATCGGGACTTAATTGATGAAGCCAGGAAAGACGGAAATCTTCCCGAGGTAATGAGTCAGGAAATCCAGAAATCCTGGGATTTATGGAAGAGCAGATTTCCCGAAGAAAGTGAAAGGGACCCTGATATTTTCAGCGATGCTTTGAATCAGTATCTGGCCGATGGAGAAAAGATCTTCAGAAGTCAGGATTACTCCTGATACGATTCATATCCCCTTATCCTTCTGCGGACCATCCTGAATACTATATGGCAGAGCATAAGATGAATATCTTCGATATGCTGCATATCCTCGCTGGGGACTATTATTGATTTATCCGCCACATTCGCGGCTTCTCCGCCTCTGTAACCGGAAAGCAGTACTGAAATCGCGCCGACATTATTGGCTACCCTGAAAGCATTTATTACATTAGGGCTCATTCCGCTTCCGGAAAGGCCGATAACTACATCTCCTTCCTCAACAAGGTTTTTCAACTGTTCACCGAAGGTATTTGTGTAATCTGTATCATTCGCCCATGCAGTTATCAGGGGTACGTTATCGGAAAGACTGAGAGCCTTCAGCCTTGGTTTGCCCGGAGTTGCAGTACCCTTTGACAGGTCGCAGACGAAATGGCTGGAAGTAGCAGATCCTCCTCCGTTACCGAAAATAAAAACTCTCCTGCCCTTTTTGTAGGCTTCAAATATGATCCTGACCAGCTCTTCTATATTCTCAGATGGAATTCTCAGAACGAGTGCACTTATCTGATTAAAATATGTGCTTATTTCTTTCTGCATGTTTTCTCCAATCAGAACACTTTCAGGTATTTATCATCGGCGATCGTACATTCCGGTATTGCTGTTCCAGGCATTACAAGCGAATTCTTTAATGTGCAGTTATTGCCGATGACCGCGCCGGATAGTACAACACAATTCTCAAGAGAGCAACCTTTTGAAATAAGGGCTTCCTTTTCTGCCCAGAATGTACCTTTTAGTTCAATATCATCGTAGGATTGACTGTTTTCTATCAATATACCGTTCATGATGTTACCGTTGTCTTCATATGGGGTCAGCATGCCGGAAAGAACTTCGTGACAGGCCAGGAGATAGCCTTCTCCTGTCCCGATATCCCTTATGTACCCGCCGGGGGTATCGGCAGCCAGGATCCTGCCTTCGCCCAGGAGTATAGGGAATACATCCATCCCGAAATCTGAGAATTCTCCTTCATGCAAGTATTCAACCGCTGATCTTCTGCAGATGTATAACCCCGAGTTGGCAAGGTTCGATTCGGCGACCTCATCGGGAGGTTTCTCACGAAAACATGAGACCCTTCCGTCCGGTTCGGTAAGGACTATACCCTTGCTTGAGGGTTCTCCGGTTGGAGAAAGGGCTATGGTTACCTCGGAATCCAGTCTGCGGTGAAGTTCCATAAGGGGAGATACAGGCTGCCTGGTGAGATTGTCACCGTATACAACCAGGAATTCCTCCCCCAGGAATGGAAGTGCTTCCCTGACCGCTCCAGCCGTTCCAAGCGGTTCTTCTTCCCTCTGGAAGATGATTCTCAAGGGTAGATCAGCGTTACCAAGATAATCCTCGATCATGTCCGCCATCCATGAGCCGTTTACAACAGCTGTATCAACACCCAGTGAATGAAGGTGAAGCAAAGTATCATGGATAAGAGTAAAACCAGCGATTTTCACAAGAGGTTTTGGAACCGAATCCGTCAGGGGTGAAAGCCTTGTTCCGAAACCTGCGCACAGCAGCATAGCTTTCATTGTTGTCCATTTCCGTCAGGTATAGCGTACCTTATCATGCCATTTCCGAGATGAACCAGCCTGGCTGCAGAGTAAAGAAAGCGCTGCAGGCCAAGACGGAAATATACGAACCGGCCGAAACGCTCAACCGGATTTCCTCTGTTTATCTCAGGTGGTTTAACCAGCCTTCTTATTGAACCGTAATTACCTG
>DAOWFD010000175.1 GCA_030638185.1 Candidatus Aegiribacteria sp. | reverse complement strand
AGGATATGCGCTGATATTGCTGAGAACATCGATCTTCTACCAATTGACAGTAAGAAATATCGTGAAGAAGCAGAAAAATGGAGAAATGCAGCAAAAGATGAGCTCCTCCGTGCTGCGGACAGGATTCAGTCCGAAGAATACAGGCAGTCATTCCTCAATCAGATCCCGTTGCACAGAACTATTCTAAACTCGTCACCGCTTGTAGCCGAATCTCTTCAGTAGTTCAATTCATGCACTGACATTCTCTTCACATTCAACAGCAGTTGGAGATTATCCATCAATAACACCGAGTATGCCCCCCCTGCTCCCAATCAGATCTTCGATACGATCCGTCGTCCATTTGTAGCTGTCATGGTTGTCGGACTTTGCGAAGAACCGCATTCCATCGAGGGCAATGTAGCATTGGTAGCACAGAAGCCGCTCGTCAAAGTTGGCATCCATGTTATCGGCGTTGAAACGTATAACGTAATCCCTTTCACCTGCCCTGAAGACGAAGGTCTGTGCGATAAGACCACCTTCAATGCACCTCAAGCCGGTCACCGGATCCGAGAAGAGACCTGACAGGAGGTTGGATATCGAACGATCGTTAACAACCGGCTTGATCGTAGACATATTGAATTTCCCTTCCTTGATGGCTATCTAACATACTCGATGAGGGTCTATTGAAAGCACAGTGCGGAATGAACGCAACTTTTTACGAGTTTCTATCAATTGCGTTGTTATGCACTGGTGTTTCGTAGGATTTCAAAACGATTGTTGCCGGATTCCTCATTTCTGCAAACGTAGCGGAAACCGCATTTTTCAAGCACCTTGCATGATGCCAAATTCGCAAATGTTGTATGGGCAATAACTTTTTGCACTCGAATATCGGAGAATGCATTTTCTATAAGCGTCTCAGCCATTTCTGTGGCGTAACCAAAACCTTGCCATGCAGGCATTACCGAAAAGCCGATTTCAACCTCACCCTCTTCACTCGGAGGTCCGAAATATCCACCTCCGCCCACCAATACTGAAGGATGATATAGGCTTCCGCGCAGGACTGCATACCAACCGTACCATCCAATGACTGCCACGCCACCTTCTTTCAGACGGTCTCGGAAGAAATCTTGAGCATCCCGATCATATTCGCCCGGTGGCCATTCTGGTTCCACCTGAGCATTCAATAGCGATGCCAGACGTTCAGGAGCTTCTATCTCAGCACTGATATGGTCAAGTGTAGCCGCTATCAATTCAAGGTGATTCGTGGACAGCTTGATAGAATTAAATTCGTTCATCTTGCCTCATCTTTTTTTCTGACCGCACAATGCCTTGCTCAGATGCCGCTAAAAGCAGAATGGAGCGATAGCGAGATGTGCTTTTAGCAGACAGCTGGATGCAATTATATCGAGTCGATGCTTATTTTTGCTAGATTAGCCTGCAACTCGTATATATCAACTTCTGGATTTAATATCTATGCAAGTTCTTCGTTGATTGATTTTCAAAGAGATTCTCAATACTTTGGCAGGGACATAATCATGCAGGAATCACTGGTAACTTCTCTTCTGGGATCTACTTCTGCAGTATGACCTCTGGAAGCTTTCCGGCTTCAAGGGACAGAGTGTTTATATATCCATGTGTGCCGTTCGGTGCAGTCGTCAGGCTTTCATAATATTGACCGGGCAGAGTTACAGGAAGTATTATCAACTCAGATAGAGGAATTGAAAATACAGGGAACTGCAATAAACTGGAAGGGATTCTGATGACTATTCGAGAAAGAACATGCTTGAGATTTACTCCCTTGCTTATTCTGGTTGCTAGTGCCACCCTCTGCCTGGGAAACACACTGGTAGTAGGAGAGGGTGAGGAATACTCGGATCCCTGTGATGCATTCCAGGCTTCAGTTGATGGTGACACCATCCTGATAACCGCCGGCACCTACGAGTACGATGAATCCCTCGTGCTCAATAGGCTCGCGGACGTTGTGATACTCGGCGAAGAAGGAACCGAGTTGATCTGTAACAGCAGCTTGGATAACGTGATCTGGATCAATAGCTGTGATCGGATATTGGTGAGCGGACTTAGCATGAGGCATGCCGATCCGGGTGAGGATTCGAGATGCGATGGCAACGTCATAGGGATAGATTCTTCTAATGATATCACCGTGATGAACTGCGAAATAAACGGTTGTGGAGCTGTTGGTGTGTACATCGTAGCCTGCGGTGAGATCACCCTTCTCGACAACTTCATACATGGCAATTCCGCGTGGGCTGTTCAGCTCGAAGGACACGGTCTGATTTGCGAGAGCAGGAACTTGGATGGACTTTTACCATGCTCGGCAACACGGTTATCAACAACCGTGGTGGAACCAATGTGGAAATAGTGAATTCCGGAGTGGCAGATTATATTCTCAGTGGAATCATACCGGGTAATAACCCGAAGTTCGAACTGATCGTTCCTGCAAACGGGATAACATTCGTCTATGAAATGGCTCCCGACTGCGAATCACTGGTTCTGGATATCGCAATGAACCCGGAGGAATTCATTGGCAGAACCTGTATGGTCTTCTGGAGGGAAATTACCTTTTATCGGTATTTGCCGGAAAGCATGGATTTCCTGGAGATGATAGAAGTGACGGATATAGAGGTTCTGGATTAATTACCCGGGTTCATGAGCCTTCTAAATCACTGCAAGCCCAAGGAAAAGCCTGGTATACCGCATGGTCAAACCGTACAACAGACTGGATGACCGGGCACTTCCTCTGAAAACGAAGGGATAGATCATTGCCCTACAGGGAACAGGTTGCTGTAATGTTCACTGATGTAGTTGGTTTTACATCAATAATGGAACAATCGGAGAAAGAAGCCATGCGGATTCTCTCTCAGAAAATGGGAATCGTACGGAAACTTGTCACTTCTTGTGGGGGCCGATTAATTAAGGAAATGGGTGACGGTACTCTTAGCGTGTTCTCCTCGCCCCCTGATGCTGTTTCATCTGCACTGGATATCCAGGATAGCCTGGAGGATGAAAACTTCAAAATCCGAATCGGAATTCACTATGGCAGTGTCCTTTTCGAGGGTGATGATATCTTCGGAGATACTGTGAATGTAGCTTCCCGACTTGAAAAGAAAACCCCCGGTGGAGGAATATTAGTAAGTAGAGAAGTGCTTTCATACTTCGGCGAAAAGGACAAGCCCAGAACAGTCAGCCTCGGGATGACAAGACTTAAAGGACTTGGTCGATTACTGCAGATTCATTTTCTTGGCGGTAACAGCATTTCTCCCGAAAAAATGAAGGGAATTATCCCGATAAGGAAATCCGGACCGCTTGTACTCTCGGTTTTTCCTCTTGTAAACAAAGGTAGACCTGAAGACGAATTCTATGCTTATGGGATATCCGCTGACCTTCTCAGTGATCTTGCAAAGGCAAACTCCATATCAGTTGTACCTGTAACATCTCTTCTCAGGGCAATGAAGAGCGGGGAAAGTAATGAAGACATTGCGAGAAGATTCGGATCCTCCATTCTCGTTAAAGGAACCATAGCGCGAACAGGCTCTCAGATGGAACTCACCCTCACTCTCAAAGAAGTTGAATCAGATCGAACTGTATGGATGGACTCATGGATAGAGGAGATAGATGATCTTCCCGCAATAAAGGGAAAGCTTGCTGATGGTATTCTGAAAGCCCTGGGCAAGAACCCGGAAGAATATCCTGGAGTAACTGAAATCGAGGTTGAGTCAGTTTCAATCTACGAGAAGTATCTGCAGGCTCTTCAGCTCTGGCGAACCAAAAAAAACAAACAGGACATTCAGCAAGCCAGATCCCTGCTGGATGAGGTAATTAACAGTGAGCCTGAAATGATTCCAGCTCGGGTAATACTCGGAACAACCTACAGGGACTCCGGGGAATACGCTAAGGGTCTTGAAATATTCAGAGAAGCACAGGAGATCGCCAGGACTACAAGCAATTCCTCTGATCTTCTTAAAGTAACAACCAGTATTGGTATTTTACACTGGATGAAAGGTGATTTTGTAAGTGCTCAGAGTGCATACACAGAGTCGATGCAACTGGCAAAACAGCTTCATAACAAGGAAGAGGAAGCCAGAATCTTGAATAACATCGGCTT
>DAOWFD010000364.1 GCA_030638185.1 Candidatus Aegiribacteria sp. | reverse complement strand
CTGTGCGGGCTCTGCAAGCTTCCGTGGAACGATGTTGAGCCGGCGGACAATGCCGAAACAGACGAACCGGCAAAGGTCCCCGGACACGTCCAGGGGTACTGCGAGTTCTTTGAAGGAGTAACAGGAAAACCCCAGACCATGGACAGCCTGATAAGGATGTCAGAGAAGGTCTACAACTTCCAGCGCGTATTCAACCTGAAGATGGGCTTCGGAAGACGGGAACATGACGTAATACCGTACAGATCCGCAGGGCCGGTCACCATCGAGGAGTACGAATCACGTCAGGATAGATACGACACTCAGCTACGTGAGGATGCGGGTATCGATCCCTCAGGAATGTCCTCCGAAGAGAAGGTAGCCGCTACGCGCAAATACAGGGAAGCGCAGTACGAGCATCTGCTGGACGCTGTCTACAAGCGCAGGGGCTGGACGAACGATGGTGTTCCGACAGTCGAAAAGCTCCAGGAACTGGGTATCGATTTCCCTGATGTAATTGAACTCGCACGAAAACACGGAGGTTGAGATTTACAGGCGGTGACTATTCGTTCCCGCCACTGACCTTATGATAAATGTAAACGGAGAACAGTCAGAATGGTCCCGGGGTAAAACCGTAAGTGATGTTATTAAGGAGAAGAATTACCTCTTTCCCCTTCTTATCGCACGGATCAACGGCAAACTCATACACAGAAACAAGTACGATTCCACAGTGATTCCCGATAAAGCAACTGTAGATATAATACATCTTATGTCTGGCGGATAGGAAACGTCTGGCTGGCTCTCACGGAATCGATGTTCTCAGGCTCCTTGTTACATACATTCCTGAATAGAAACAGTATTACGTTAAATGCCTGATCAGTATAATCTGATTAACATGCTTAAGGAAGATGAGAACATGACACTAGAACAGTTCCAGATCGAGAAGGAGATCGTTAAGTGCGGGTAATCTGAGAATGGTTCGATGAAGAGCGTTTTCTATTCTATTAAATGCATCAAATGTTTCCTGATACTGCCCCTCGTAGACCTCTCCATCCTTTTCTATGCGGATAAGCGAAGCGGTCCGGATGCTGTCGAAAGCTATCTGAATCTCGGGTACATCCTCCGGCCAACTAAAGGACCAGGCATGGGATGTGTATATCAACGATCTGTTGAGTACTTCAAGAACACAGTAGGTATCAATACATGATGTCATGTTCCCGAATGCTGTAACCATTTCTTCGCCGGAAATAAGACCGGATTCACGCAACTTGATGACAGTATCGATTCTTGCTTCGATCTGAGGGAGTAGATTGTCTGTCTGTTCCGAGACAGGTGGCATCATCATCCTGGTTAATAGCAATCTTGATCCATAGGATAGAAAATCGAATCTGTCGAAAGTCAGTGTCTCAAGAAGAGCAAGTTCCACGGAATCTATGCCGATTTCTTCCGAGACCTCTCTCAACTCCCGGAAAGCAACGTCCAGTTTGTTTCTGAATCGACCAGCTTCCTCTGCATTCAAGAAGTCTGGAAGATAACCTGTGTCAGTTGGAGTTACGGTATCGAGCTTTCGCCAGAGCATCTTGAAAGCCTGCCATTGCGGATTACTCCACAGTATTGAAGTCCTGGTGAATAACGACTGCGAGCCTGAACTGGCAGGAGTTATCGAGTTATTCCGGCTATCTTCGTCATCGTGAACAATCTGCGCAGAAGCATCGTCTGCAGGCAGGAATCCGGTCATAATAACGATTCCGAGCGCGGAGGAAAGATATTTACCCTGTCTCTTTCTGTTAATGGAATGTTTCATAATACCTCCATATCGTACAAAGCCATGTAAATATTAATATAGAAGAAGAGTTCATTTGTTCCAGGATATTTAGCCATATACACATTTGGTTGGTTTATTTCTATGACGGGAACAGGTTAATACAACATAACTCTTCGCTGAACGCCTTTCAGCAATTTAATCCGTAATTCTATTACCAAATTATGATAGTAGCTCAGGTGATAAGCGCTAATTATCCTGAAAAAAACAAACTGACATTTTCCCTTAGAGATTCCTTTGAACTCAGGTTGACATATCTTATGTATCTTACATAGTTTATAGATATCTAGATACATTAGTTAGGGGAAATATATGAATTGTGAGGAGTGTAAGCTGACTGACTACGAATGTCATTTGAAGAGGATCAATAACTGGCATGATAATTTTGAAGCTGATATTTCATTACTGATCAGGACCCTGAAAAGACTGAATGATAGTTCAGTTGAAGCTACAGAGGAATGCAGCAAACATTACAAAGAGACTGTTGAGTTAACAAAAGCAAAAACAAGATTCACCTTTGAAGTATCACATGAATTAAAAGCACCATTAGCATCTGTGTATAATATAATAAACATAATATTAGATGGTTATCTCGACGGAAATATTGATAAGCAAAAAGAACTCCTCAATAGAGCGAGAGAGCGGATCAAGAGTATTACAGATCTTTTAAATGATCTATTAATATTCTCTCGTCTTGAGGAAAGGGCAAGGGAACTGGAAAAGGAAGAATTAAATATTAAAGAAATATTTTCTACAGTAATCGAAGATATGAATGAATTCGCAGAAAAGAGCAATATTGAGATAGACTGGAATATTTCTGCTAATTGTCCCCATATTTACGGTAATGCACAGCTTATCAGGAGAGCATTTGCTAATGTCATTCATAATTCAATTAAATACAGCAGCCCCGGAGACCTGGTGGAAGTTACGGGACAAGAAGAGAACGATCTATTCCTAGTGAGAGTGAAGGATCATGGCATAGGTATAAAAGAAGAAGAATTGTCGGAGATATTCGACATCTTCTTCAGAGGTGATAATTCCAGAGTTGATCTTAGAAAGGAAGGTATGGGACTTGGCCTTTCCCTCGTACAGAGGATAGTTAGTGCTCATGGAGGCAGTATTGAAGTAAAGAGCGAATTGCATAAAGGAACTACAGCTGAAATACGGTTTCCTGTATTTCAAGAAAAGGAGAAATGATGTCAAAAGAAGTGCTCATTGTGGATGATGATACTGATTTTGTAGAAACCACTCAAATAGTCCTGAAGAGTAATGGATACGAAACCCGTACTGCCTATGACGGTGAAGAAGCACTAAAAAAAGTTAAGGAAAAAGCTCCTGACATCATTCTGCTGGATATCATGATGAAAACCAAGGGTGACGGCATATGGGTAAGCGAGAAAATTAAATCGGATAAGGGTCTAAAAGAAATTCCTATAATTATGATAACCGCGGTAAATCAGGATGCAGAAATGGTAAAATTCCACTTTGAAAAAAATGTGGGGATGGATTCGAAATACATACCTGTAAACGTTTTCATGGAAAAACCTATCGAAATCAAAGAATTGCTTGCAGAAATCAATAAACTTATTGGAGTTCCCTAGGAATTACAAACATATCTGGAGGGTATCAATGCAATGATACCGAATAAGAAATATTTCCACGAGATGTTTAACGAATGCTATCGTCTTCGTATCCGTAAAACCACCTGTCCACAGTATGCAAATATTAATGCGCTGGATATGACGTGCTGAAGCGTTATTCAAGTCTGCGTTACCGGTGGCGTGAGATCAAGTTTCCTATCGCTCTATTTCAATATAATGGGGTTACCTGTTACCCGGCTTGTGCATGAATTTAAAAACCGGTTCTTGAATGGAGAATTAGATGTTACAGATAGCCTACTGCGGATTGAACTGTACAGAATGCCCCGCTTATATCGCTACGCAAAGCAATGATCAGACTCTCAGGGAAAAGGTCGCTGCCAAATGGTCGGAAGAGTTCAATGCTGATATAAGCACTGATGATATCAACTGCGACGGATGCCATTCTACAGAAGGAGTACTTTTCTCGCATTGTTTCGAGTGTCCGATGCGTCTTTGTGCCCTGGATCGACCCCTGGAGACGTGCGCGGAGTGTGATGAGTATCCCTGTAAGGATCTGGAAGAATTTTTCGGCTGGGTTCCAGTAGCGAAAATGAAACTCGATAGTCTCAGACGGCAAATATAGTTGATACAGGTCACCCCAAGGATCCCGCCGAGATCGGGAACAAAGTTAATTGCCCCGACTGTATTGTATTCCCGGTCTCTCCGATTTACTCCCCGGCGAGAAGTCTTGACGCAGTTTCTACACCTATTTCTCCATCGCTGAGCCTCTTGAGAACCTCTGCAGGATCCAGTGGAGGATTTTCGCCCTTCAGCTCACTGAACATGTTATCAATTCTCTGCCTTACAGTTGGATACGATATGCCCAGTTTTCTCTGTACTTCCTTGAGATTCCCCCTTGATTCCATGAACAGATCGAACAACTCCCTGTTTTTTTCCTCGAGGGCACATACCGGGCATACATCGAACTCGCCGTTTACTTCGGTACCGCAGGAGCTGCACTGAAGCTTGACAACAATAAGCCTGTCTCCGCAGCCAGGGCATTTTGGCGGAATGGAACTGTCACTCATTTTCTCTCTTTTCTTCTTTTCCTTCTGTTCTTCTTCTCACCGTCATTCTCTTCAACCGTTTCTGTTCCAGACTGGTCTATCGAGATATTCCCACCCATGGTCTTGAGCCTGATTTCCGGTGCATCTTCTCCCTCTGACAGGTCTATATTAACTCCTGAAGAACCGGGATGTCCAGATTCAGTTAATCCGGATATACCCTCCTGAACGGTAATTTCACCCCCCATGGTCTTCGCCGATATGGAGCCCTTTGTACTTTCACATATGCTCAGTGCTATGTTGCCGCCCATTGTTTTAATCCTTGAATCTTCATTCCAGTCATCAGTCAGTTTAATCATAATGTTTCCCCCCATCGTCTTCGCCCTGAAAGCTCTTGAAGCTTCAAACAGATTTATATCACCACCCATCGTTTTGATATCAGCCGCAGCAGTCACACCGTTCAAAACAATA
Source organism: Candidatus Aegiribacteria sp. (assembly GCA_030638185.1). Taxonomy (GTDB): domain Bacteria; phylum Fermentibacterota; class Fermentibacteria; order Fermentibacterales; family JCC-6; genus Aegiribacteria. Next base: position 2,046 of record DAOWFD010000364.1, on the reverse strand, counting down.
TTGCCGCCCATTATGATCGCCCTGACATTTTCTACCGTTTCCGGTACATTAAGCGACAGGTCACCCTTATCCCATTTGAGATAAACCGTTCCATTATCCCGGTACAAGCGAATGTCTGGAGTATTTTCTCCAATAACTTCAAGAGTCGAACCTTCCACTCCGTTCAGAATGAGGTCTCCCCTGTTGTTCCTGCTGTTCCTGCGAACACGTCTTTTCAGAACAAGTTCAGTCCCCTCTTCCAGTTCAAGGGGACCTTCCAGATACCCGGCATCTTCAAACATATCATCGTCAATTTCCACGAATTCATCATCAATCCCGGATACGGAATCCTTTACAATGCCGCGCACCATGCGGCCTATGTCGCGCATACCATCAAGGCCGTTTATATGCCCCAGCTTTTTATACTCGCGCATTTTGCGCTTCATTTCCTTAACCCTCCTGGCCGGTGATTCCATCTCCCTTCTCTTCTGCTCACCTGTCTTAAGTGCTTCCAGAAGTTTTGCTCCATCGTCAGCGCTTATCTTACCATCTGCTACCATCTGAAGTATCTCTCTCTGTTCTTCGCTCATGATCGCTCCTTTCATATTGTGAATGATTTCTAGATATATATAAAAATAATTTTATAATTTGTCAAGTACTTGTTTCAATATTGACATATTCAAAGAGTCCCGTTGAATTTTGTATACTGATCATTCGGAGGAATACCTTTCCAGGTACCTCCCCGGTGCACTGTCCAATGATGAATCCAAGGTTATAAGCTCAATGATGCCCTACAGGGTTACGGTATACGAAGACGGAGAAAGAAGATTTATTGTATCCCGCATGAACACAGGCCTTATTAGCAAGCTCTTCGGAGGGAACATCGAAACCGTCATGGCTGATGCCACTGCTGAAACGGAGCAGATAGTAGGCTCAGTGAACTCCAGGAACCTCCGGTACTACTTGATGACCACGAATTGCCGCGTCGCTGTAAACTCTTCTGAGGTCATTCGGATCAGGTACACACCACTGGCCAGGCCGTCCAGTACAACCTCATGTACTCCCGGCTCGTATTCACCACTAATGGAGTGGATCACGCGGCCAGCCAGATCGTATACGGTCAGCTCCGCCCTGGATTCCGCAGGAAGCGAGAAGAACAGTGTGGCATTACCCAGCGTTGGATTTGGTCGCGCGCCGTACAATACAATTTCCTCCTCAGAGCCTTCCTGAATACCCAATAGCTGCCAGTTAACAGTCACTTGATGAAGTATAGGAGTGAAAAGCGAATCGGTTGTAGTCAGTATGGTCCTGTACTGGAAATAGTAGTCTTCGTCGCTAAGTATCCCGTCCAGACTGCATGGAGATGTCAGCGTATCCGACCACGCTCCCATGCTTGAGAAATTGTCGGAAGCCCTTACCTGAAAAGCCACACTTGTCCCGGATGGTTCAGTACAGGTCCAGTCAATGGCCTGCCAGTCGGGATTCTCCTGGACATCCATCACGCTGGACTCCAGCGAGCCGCAAGATAGAAACGAAGTCAGATTCCACCAGATTATGTCGCCATCTAATTGGGCCGCTCCGAGTGCATCCATATAGCCGTCTCCGTTGACATCCGCGGAATGTACTGAAATGGCACCATCGAAATCCGCATTTAAGGTATGCTCCGTCCAGATGGTGCCCAAGCCATCTACATTCTCCCAGCAGGCTATGTCATCGTCATAAAAAGCTGTTCCGAGGACATCCATGTCACCATCACCGTCGACATCCGAGGAATACACACAACAGGCAGCATCGAAAGTTTCGTCTATCGTATGTTCCGTCCAGCTGGTACCCGAACCGGTTAAATTCTCCCACCAGGTAATTTCGTCAGCACTCCGAGCTGCTCCGAGGACATCCATGTATCCGTCTCCGTTGACATCCGCTGAATACACAGATGTAGCATCACTATAATCCCCGTCTACAGTATTTTCCGTCCAGACGGTGCCAGAACCGTTAACATTCTCCCACCAGGTGATGTCATTCGCTCCAGAAGCTGCTCCGAGGACATCCATGTAACCGTCTCCGTTG
>DAOWFD010000322.1 GCA_030638185.1 Candidatus Aegiribacteria sp. | reverse complement strand
GTACCGATAATTGTAGCGCCTGCTCCGGGAAACAACCGGGGCATTTCATATTTTTCATTGTAGATCTCAAGAACCTCATCTGATATCCTCAGAGGTAAAGCAAGCCCGTACCGTTCCTGGGTTTCGGCACATGCAATAACCTCTGAAGGCAGATCAGGAATGGATACGGGAACCAGGTCAAGGTTCACCTCGATGCCAAGGTTTCCATGGGCCGCAAGTTCGCTGGTAACACAGGCTATTCCGCCAGCGCCCAGATCCTTGAATCCGAACCTGATCTCCCTGTCGAAAAGAAAATCGAGTACCTTCAGATTTGCCTCGGAAAGCACTCTCTTCAGGAATGGATCAGCCACCTGAACTGCCCCCTTTTCGGATTCATCTTCAAGATCGGCTGAGGCGAATGTGGCTCCACCGAAACCCGTATCATCGGTAGGTTTTCCTACCAGGATAAGAACGTACTGCTCTTCATGAGCCTCGGCGGGAACGAAGCTGTGTACTATTCTGTCATGCCTCACGAAACCGAGTGCAACAACGTTAACAAGGCAGTTGTCATCGTAGCCTTTATGGAATCTTGTATCACCGCCGAGGTTGGGTACACCAAGAGCGTTCCCGTACTTCCAGATGCCTTCTACAACACCGCGGCATATAGCCCTTGACTTCTCCCCTGAATTGCCCAGAGGATCTCCGAAACGGAGCAGGTCAAGGGAACCTGTTACCCTGGCACCCATACAGTATACATCACGAACGATACCACCTATTCCGGTGGCAGCGCCTTCAACGGGAAGAACCTGGGACGGATGGTTATGACTCTCGTGGGCAACAACAAGATCCCAGGAGAAACCGTCATGATCGACGAATTTTACGATTCCGGCATCCTCCCCGGGACCTACAACCACACCTGATGCATGGGTAGGAAGCAGTTTCAATAAAGACTTGGAACTTTTATAGGAACAGTGTTCGCTCCACATCGTATCAAAGAGGTGCAGCTCAAGAGGTGTCGGCATCCTGCCAACGTATCCGGCAAGCTTTTCGGCTTCTTCAAGCGTCATGGCCAGGCTGCGATGCCTGATAGCTTCTTTCAGTTCATCCCGGAGGTTCATCAATCCCTTTCATCAATACTAGTGATCAGCCAAGGGAGGAGATGAATGCCTTATTCTCAAGGTTCTCGAGAACATTCTCCAGGGTTTCCTCCTTACCTGCTTCTATTATCAGATATCTCAGGCGGACTGAGCCCAGGGGATCTCCGGCATCGTTCTGACGCTTCGGAAGATCATCCAGCAGCCTTTGCATTACATTTTCCATGCCATCCTGATCGGTTCCGGGAAGCAGGAGAGTTAATTTGTCTGTTCCCGTACGAAGGGCTATATCGATATTTCTCATTGTTGCTTTTAGATGATTGGCGCCTATTGACATGAACTCCCTGGCGCGGAAACGGTCGTCAATACTGCCCCGTTCGATAACCAGCTCGACAACAGAGAGGGAAGTGTCGAACCTTCTTGCCCTCTCCAGCTCCTGGATAAGAACCGGTTTCAGTCTTCCCTTACCGGGTAATCCGGTGTCAGGGTCCATATCCGCGGCGGATTCGAATCTGCCGAGAAGCCGTATTCCCTCGAGGGCCGCGGCACCAACCGCTGCAATCGAGATCAGTCTTTCTTTTGGTAGTATGGCTGATAACGGGATATCTACAAGGCAAATGACGCCGTAAAGAACACCCTGGGACATCATAGGTGCTGCTATGTCGGGGAGAAAAGCGGGTATGGAGGTTTTTTCGAGTCTCGCTTTTGTAAGTTCGCTCTCTTTATCAAGATTCCTTTTTTCAAAGACCAACCCTGTTTCCGCCACGAATCCGACATGTCCATCCCCTACATTCACGACCAGAGGCTGTTTCAAAATGTCTCCAAGCCCTTCGGTGTAGACCAGTCCCAGTTTTCCACCCCTTACGTCTGCAAGGAAGATCGCGATTTTCTCACTGCCGGTGAGTTTTTTCATCGCCCTTGACAGAAGCTTTGCCAGTTCGTCAGGTGTCCTGGCGGAGAATACCTGCTTGACAAGATCAGGGAAGATAATCGTCAGGTCTCTATGCTTTCTTATCTCGATCTCGAATCTTGTCTGATTCGCGTCAGCTTCCTGCTGCTGGTATCGAAGAGAAGTTATATCATTCTTCAGTGTGTTTATCCGATCTTCAAAATCCGCAGCCTTCCCGCTGTTCCGTATTATCAGAATGACCCACACTATCAACGAACCAGCTGCAAATCCTGCTAAAATACCTGGTACCATTTATATCACCCTCCCAGGAAAATTACTCATCTTCGTTTAACAGACCAAGTCTATCAAGAGTATTATTCTCATTCCGGAGGTGATACTCAAGGGTGCATTTTCGGTTGATCACATCAGTGGTAAAATACTCACCGATTCCGGGATCATCCTTCACCATATCAAGGAATCCCTTATCACTCTCCATAGCGTTCATCGCCACATTCTGAACAAGCCTGTATGCTTCCTCCCTTGTAAGACCCGCATCGATAAGCATCAGCATAATAGTCTGGGAGTAAAACCTGTCACCCGCGGAATCGATATTTCCTGCAATGGCTTTCGGAAGTACTCTCAGACCCGATACCAGTGAAACCGCCTTTCTGAGTGCATACAGTGTTATACCGCAGGCGTCCGGAAAAATGAAACGCTCTGCGGATGAATGTGAGATGTCCCGTTCATGCCATAAAGCCGTATTCTCAAGGGACGGAATAAGGTATCCCCTCAGCATTCTGGCAAGACCGCATAGCCGTTCACTTATGATAGGATTCCTTTTATGGGGCATGGCGCTCGAACCCTTCTGTCCTTTTCCGAAGGATTCCTCTACCTCCCCGACCTCCGACCTCTGGAGATGCCTTATCTCCATTCCAAGTCTCTCCATTAACCCGCCTATAGTGGAAAGGGCGTAGATGAAGTCCGCATGTCTGTCCCTGGCAACAATCTGTGTCGCAACATTCTCAATCCCTATTCCAAGTCTCCTGCATACGTACTCTTCAACTGAAGGATCAAGATGGGTGTAGGTTCCAACCGCCCCGGACAGCTTACCAACGCATGCTGATCTCAATCCGTCTTTCAGCCGTTTTCGAACTCTCACGTATTCGGAATAGAAACCTGCGAACTTCAAGCCCAGCGTGGTAGGTTCAGCGAACATACCATGGCTTCTTCCGATACACATGACGCCACGGGTTCTTCGGACAAGACCCTTAAGGGCTTTGCCCAGAGCATCAAGCTCATTCATTATGAGTTCTCCGCTGTCCTTTAACTGCATGGCCAGACAGGTATCAAGTATGTCACTGGACGTCATACCGTAATGAATGTGCCTGGATTCAGGTCCCAGACTTTCCGACACGCTGGTTAGGAAAGCTATGACATCATGCCGTACGGTTTTTTCGATCTCGGCTGCACGTTCTACATCAAAGGAAGCTTTCTCCCTTATCAGTTCAAGGTCTTCCCCCGTGACATCCCCTGATTCAGCTCTGGCCTCAACTACGAGCAACTCGATCTCAAGCCATCGGGAATATCTGGATTCAGTCGTCCAGATCTCACTCATTTCCGGAATTGAGTAACGTTCAATCATTGAGACCCTTTCTAACCCGGATTCAGCACAAATCACTCAGGATCGAGCGACTCCCCAGTCATTCGGAAATTGGTATGCCGCAGAAATCCAGAGTCACAGGTAATATATCAAACTGTCCATTCACAAAAAGCATAGAAACCATCTTCTCCGGGAATACATCAAGGTAGTTCCGTTCCGGAAGTTAACGGGCCGTAAATCCAGGCAAAAAGGGACTTGCGCGGGATATAAACCCTGTACCAATCCTCAACCCCTCCAGTTACCTGCAAAGAATCTCCCTCATGAACCTGCCCCAGAATCGTATAAACCGTTCCGGGACCGGATCGTAGATTGACAACACTGCCCGTTACCGTGATAAGATTCCACACAGCATGGGGTTCGCTGCCATATTCTTCTTCAGGTACGACAGTCCGACTATCAGTACATGAAGAAAGCACAAAAACTGACAGCAAACATGTGAATACAGTTAATCTTATTGTTTTCATCCTCACTATTCTACAGTACATATCAATACTGGAAGGAGTCCGGCGGCAAACAGGCTTCCATCTGCAATAACCCTCTTTAAAAGCTCCGATGGAAAGGGGGTTCTTGCAAGGATCAGAAACCCCGCCGCAAGGAACAGAGGTCCTGGAAAGAACGCTGCAGCACTGCCGGGAAGATAACCCGACGCAATACCTGCTGCGAGAAGAACCGATGCCAGTGAGAAGCACAGCCAGAACAGCCGAATACTCATGAACTTTCCTGCATGGATGGGAATGGTATCCATTCCCATCAGAGCATCTCCTTGCAGATCAACAAGGTCTGTAAGCAGACACCTGCTCAGAAACAGAAAGAACAGAACCG
>DAOWFD010000359.1 GCA_030638185.1 Candidatus Aegiribacteria sp. | reverse complement strand
GATTCCCGGGCAACTGGTTGTTTACGACATATCAGGCCACATAGTCAGAGTACTGTATGGAAATGGGGGAGAGACTTTTCCGTGGGATGGATGTGACTCAGAAGGAAATGAGCTTCCTTCCGGTAACTACATGATCCAGGGAGCTTCAGCCGGAAACACTGCTTCTGTTAGAATATTGAAAATACAGTAATAGAGTTCATGCGGAAGAGAAACTCCGGCTCCTTTCAGCAGCTCTGCCTGACATTCAGGGGTTTTGGTTCAGAGCATCCATTCGGTAGACTTCGTGCTGCTCTTGGGGTATTTTCTACCTCCGGTAAGTTTCTTATCCACAAAATCCAGCGGGGGGCGTTTTATCAAAGATCATCATCGGGAAGGCCTTTCGGTAGTGTTTCCCGCATTCAACGAAGAAGAGAACGTGGAGTACATGGTTGAAACAGCCATCGAAGTGCTATCAGGGCTTGGAGTTGAATGGGAGATAATTGTTGTTGACGATGGGTCTTCCGACAGAACAGCTGAGATTGCGGAAGAACTCACAGGGAAATATCAGGGTGTAAAACTGGTAAGGCACACTAAAAACAGAGGCATTGGAAGTGCTGTCAGAACAGGTATTTCCTCTTCATCAATGACCTGGATATTCTACACCGACTGTGACGGGCAGTTCGATCTGGGTGAGCTTGAAATGCTCTGGCTCATTCGCGAAAATTCAGATGTAATATCAGGTTTCAGGCGAAGGAGGCAGGATCCTCTGATGAGGCTCATGTATTCCTTCGCATACAATACGCTTACGTATATATTCTTTTTCGGCGGATTCAAGGATGTGGACGCTTCTTTCAAGCTATTCAGACGCGTGATCTTTGACAGGATAAGTTTAAGGTCATCTTCCAGTGTGGCCGACCTTGAACTTCTTCTTCTTCCGCGCAAGTGCGGTTACAGAGTCCGTCAGCTTCCCGTTTCCCACTTCCCCAGAAGGGCAGGCATTGTATCATGTGAGAGCTACAGGAAGGGAATTTTCGCCTGGGTCAGGATAGCTCCCATAATGGAAATGTTTATACAGCTCGTTAAGCTGCGATTAAGGCTATGGAGGGGAGATGTCTGAGGAAAGGATTGAAGCGCTTCTGGCAACACCGCTGCTCCCGATGGAAACCGGACTGGCCACATATGCGCAGAGAGTGCTTGAAAGCACGGCGGATTTCGTAGATTGGACGGTAGCCTACCCCGGTGGAAGTGACCCTGAAACACTTCCTGCGAATGTAAGAAGCCTGCCAATTGAAGAGCTTGCGGAGGGCAGTCTGCCCGTTGCCAGGATATTCCAGATCGGCAATTCACCGCATTGCTTTCCGGTAGTCCAGGCATTGTACAGGTTTGGCGGAACGGCTCTTTTTCATGAGATGGTCCTTCATCATATGCTCAGGCACTGCTATCTCAAGAGTAAAAGGATGGAGGACTACAGGAGGGAGCTTGTTTTCTGCTACGGGCCAGCTGCAGAAGCGGTGGAAAAGGACCTCTCAGCAGGGAAAATGCCTGCTGTCGAATACGATAGAAAGTTAAAGCGTTACCCTCTTATCGGAAGAACCATTTACGCATCGCATTCCGCTGTATGCCTTAATTCCTTTGCAGCTTCCATAGTGAAGAGATCTTATCCGAAAGGCAGAATTCTAACCATCGGCCATCCACTCAGTCCTCTTCCTGAACTTGAAATACCCTCCAGGCCCTTTCCCCTCTGTTTCGGAATGCTGGGAACCAATCACCCCGGCAGGAATCTTGAGAGTCTTATCGAGGCTGTTGAGCTTCTGAAGAATGATTTTCCGGATGCGGGCCTTATTCTGATAGGTGGAGGTTACCCAGAAGAATTACCGGAATGGGTCAGGACAACGGGAAGGCTGGAAGAGAAGGAATATCAGGGCTGGATAAGAACGCTGGACTATGTTTTTGATGTCAGGCACCCGACTTGCGGTGAAACATCCGGCAGTCTCCTTGAGGCCATGAGGGCGGGTATCCCGTCCATTGTAACAGCAACAGGACCATTCAATAACCTCCCATCCGATGCGGTGATAAGGGTGCCACCTGACAGTATTGTTCAAGGTATCCGCTCGGCAGTCCTGCTGCTCGAGAGTAGACCCGATCTCAGGAATACCCTCTCGAAGAACGGAGCTTCCTACGCCGAGGATACAGGTTCTTTAAAGAGGCTTGCAGGGGACTGGAAAAGAGTACTCCGGCTTTCGGGAAAACCTCCTGTAGATTATCCCGCAGTGGATAACCGTATTTCGATTTCACCGGCCTGGCACGCACCTCCGGAGGGGTTCACAAGGGATTTGAATACAGTGCCCGTAACATGGAAATTCTCCGGTATGGCAGAGCTTGAAGGTCCTGAATACTCTTCCGGAGCGCTGGTAACGGTGTGGGGAGAAGGAACCGTTGGCAACATCGAGCTTGAGAGTGAGCCAATGGTAATAAACTCGGATGGCAGGTTACTTCGTTTCAGCGGTAATGGATGGGTCTCGAATGTTATCTGGAAATAACGACAGTGGAAGCCTTCGAAGTGGTCTGTTTCCGATTGCGATCATTGTTTCCGTTGTGGCACTTCTTCTCCCGTTCATACTGGTTCTGGCATCTGATTCACCTGGAATGATCGGAATCACCCACACAGAATCTCCGGTTCTGGAGGATTCAGATGTTTACGAACAGGTATGGCATTTCTGGTGGGTTTCCAGTGCCCTGAAAAATGGGCAGGATCCGCGTTTCTGCCCCCTCATCTACGCACCGGTGGGAGCATCACTTGTATACAACCATATAGGGTGGTTTGATACACTTCTATTCGCAGCTCTGGGAACCGGATGTGATTACCCGGTGCTTTCACATACCCTTTCGCTGCTCCTGGGCACTATTCTCACAGCGGTTTTCGGGTGGTTTCTTGCAAGATCATGGGGAGCCGGAAGATATGGAGCCCTGTTCGCTGCCCTGGCTATGGCCTGGATGCCTTCAAGAGTCGCCCGTTTGATACAGCATTACCAGCTGGCAAACTGCTGGACATTGCCGGCATCCATGTGGCTATGCAGGAAGTATCTCGAAGATGGCAGACTGAAGATACTGGCAGCCTTTACAGCTGTTGCTATATTCGGTGCTCTTCAAAGCCCTTTCTTTACTATTTTCATTCTACTGGGACTTCCTGCAACATGTTTTGCTATTAAGGGAAGCTGGAAAAGAACCGGATATCTTGCCGCAGTATGGTTAGCTTCTGTAGCAGTTCTGTCATTACTGGTTTTTGCTGCACCCGGTGATCCTGGTTCGGTTTCAATGTCCTGGAGGCTGGCCATCTACTGGGCCGCAGAACCACAGTCTTTTATTATGCCTTCACCATTCGGCCTGGCCGGATGTCTGACAGGCATTCCCATGCGTATCTCGTGGATGTCAAACACTGCTGAGGGAGTTGTTACCCCGGGACTGACGGTTCTGGCGGCATTTGTCATATTAATCTGGAAGAAGAAAAGCTGGAAGCTTGCTGTAATTATCCTGGCATTCTGGCTTCTTGCCCTGGGGCCGGAGGTCAGGATATTCGGCAGACCCCTTGGGATACCACTCCCATTCAGAATCATTCGGCTGTTCCCTATGATGGACGGCATCAGGGCACCTTCCAGATTTGCCATCATCGGTGGCGTATTCGTGGCTCTGGGTGCGGGTTTAGGCGTATCTCAGCTGAGGGGGAGATGGAAGCTGGTTTTCTTCCTGCTTCTTCTCTTCGAGCTTTCTGTCCCGGCTTTTAAAACACTTCCAACTTCAGTTCCCTCTGCCTGCAGGGATATTCCAGCCGACAGAATTGTAATGGAGCTGCCGTTGGACAGCCACATACGAAGGTATTCATGGTTCCAGATGGAGGCCTCGTATTCGCGAAGGTACGCTTTTCTGGCAAGGCTGATCGAGCTGGCTGAAGAAGATGTACTCCTGCAGGAAGCCATCGAGGAGGGGTATGTTCTTGTTTATCACAGATGGCTCTTTAATGAGGAGGATAGAAACCATTACGATACGGTCTATGCAGAACTGTTCCCAGAGGGCTCAACCATGGATTCCGTCTGGGTACTCAAGAACGGTGGTGTGCTATAGGAAATCTCCGTGTGCTTTTCGATCTCAGCATAGTTCCCCATGCACTCGGGGGAGTATCGAGATACCTTCTATCGGTTGCTGGAGCCCTTTCAGAAGTTGCTGACTCGTTCGGAATCGAATTCATCCCGTTGGATGTTCCTGCGGCACATCCCGGTGTTCCAGGACCTGAAATGGACTGTCTGGTCCTCGGAACTCCTTTCTACCTGAAAATTCCTCTTTTCAGAAGAATTCCCATTCGAAAAAGATGGGAAGAGATATCACGGGCACACAGGCTCGGTGCGTATGCCGGAGGAAAATCGATTTTTCACCACAGCGGTGTCCAGACTGAGTATCCCGCTGGAAGCCTATCCATAATAACTGTATACGATCTTTCAGCCCTTGAAAACCCCCAATGGTATACGAAGGAAACAGTTATATTTGCCGAAAGGGAAGCCCGGCTGATAGAGGGTGGTTCTTCGGTTATGGCAATATCGGAATGGACCAGGCAGCAGGTTATAGACTATTTTGGCTTGCCTCCGGAAAGGGTTTTCTGTGCTGGAGGAGCTGCGGACAGTATTTTTTTCCCGGGGCCACCCAGCTCCGCAATAATGGAAGACCTGGGCCTTGAACCCGGAGGATATTTCCTTCATGTGGGCAATTTCGTTCCACGAAAGAACATTCCATTTCTCCTGGATGTCTACGGAATATCCAGGGAAAAGGGTATTGAAATTCCTCTTGTTCTGGTTGGAGAGGGTGGATGGGGGGATGTGGCGATTGGTGAGGGACCGGGAGTACGGGTACTGAGGAACCTCTCCGACAGAACTATAGTTGAGTTGTACCGTGGCGCCAGAGCCCTTCTATGCCCCAGCAGGTTCGAGGGACTCGGCCTCCCTGTGCTCGAGGCCTTCGCCTGTGGAACTCCAGTTATTTCAAGCAACACTACCGCACTTTCGGATACTGTGGGGGAAAACGGCATTCAGCTTGATCCTTTCGATCATCAGGCCTGGGTCAGCGAAATTACAGCACTTGAGGAACCGGCAAGGGTGAATGAGCTTCGGAGAATGTCCTCCTCAGCCGTAAGAAAGGACTGGCTTGATGTAGGAAGAGGTATCTGCGGATTCTACAGGAAGATATCAGGATCATGAAGATACTGCATCTGGCCCACAGATCCTGGCCCTATCATGGAGGCGCGGAACGTTACGTCCTGGAACATGCCCTTGCCGGGAATAGATGGGGGCACGAGTCAGTCATCTGTACAACCGACGCATGGGACATGTCATTGTTCGTTTCCAGGTCCGGAGCCCGTATAGAAAGGCGCGAGGATCTGCTGAATGGTGTAAGGATAAAGCGTTTTCCCGTTGTCCACCCACCCTTTCAGAATATTTTTCGAGCCATACTGAGGCGGTTCAGTGAATGCGGTCCCGACAGATTCTACTATCCCAATCCCTTCTTGCCTTCACTTCACCGCTGGTTATCAGTGGAGAGGGGATTCAACTTCGTTCATGCTAACGCAATGCCTTTCATGCTTTTCGAAGGATGGTGCTACAGCAGGGATCATGGCGCAGGCCTTGTTTCAGTTCCCCACGCCGGCGTAGGCGAGAAATACAGGAGGGTAAAAGCGCTCCATTACTTCAGCGGCTGCCAGAAGAAAATTCTACGGAACAGCAATTTTGTCGTTGCCCAGAGCCGATTTGAGAAAGAGCTCTACACCGGTATGGGAATCCCGGAAGAAAGGGTTCATATCTCGGGTAGCGGGATCGATCCTTCCGAATTCACCGGGAGCAGTCGGGAGAGGGGATTGAAACGGCTTGGAGTAAAGGGACCGGTTATTCTGTGCCTTACAGCCCACTCACTGGACAGGGGAACAGCGCATATCATTCAGGCGTGCAGGATCCTTCTGAAAAAGGGACGGGATTTTACTCTGGTTCTTTCCGGTCCCGTTCTTCCCGATGCGGAAGAATTCATCGATTCGACTGACAAACTGTCAGAGGAGTTCGGTGACAGACTCGTATTAACTGGGTACGTAAGCAGGGAAGAGAGAGCTGATATTTTTTCAGCAGCGGACATTGTTCTATTCCCCTCAAGGCTTGACTGTTTCGGAATCGTGGTACTCGAAGCCTGGATATCCGGAAAACCGATTATCGGGTGCTGGTCAGGAGCAATGCCTGATATCATCAGCGATGGCAGCAATGGATTTCTCGTATCATGGGGTGATACTGTTTCGCTGATGAACAGGATAGAGATACTGTTGGACAACGAAGAGCTTGGACGAACCATGGGCTCCAGGGGCCGGAAGGATGTACTTGAAAGATGGACCTGGGAGAAGGTTACTGACAGGTTCTACAGGCGTCTTTCACAATGCTGCACGGAAGTAAGCAGCGTATGAAAAAGAATATCACGGCCATTGTGGTTACATGGAATTCCTCAAGGCTGATTCCAGATCTCGCCAGGACGATCAGAGGCATTGAACCCCTGTGCAATATCGTAATATCCGATAACGCCTCAGATGATTCTACAGTTGAAGTTCTAAGGGAAATGGTTCCGGGGGCTGAGATCATCAGGAACGGAATGAATGGTGGTTTCGGGTACGGTAACAACAGGGGGCTTGATAGCTGCGATT
>DAOWFD010000126.1 GCA_030638185.1 Candidatus Aegiribacteria sp. | reverse complement strand
ATCTGATGAATGCGGGTAATAGTTCTCCTGAAAAACCAGATCAGGCTCTGTAGATTCTGACCAGAGACAGTATTCCCATCCGCTGAATACCTCAGCTTCGTCATCATCATAGTAGTAATTCATTCTCTGACCGATAACAGCACTATTTGCGCCCCCACTGATATTATCGGGAGCCATAGGTTGAAAACCTGCCAATTCCCGAATAAACGAGCAGGATGAATCAAAGAATACAATCTTACCAGAATGAATATCGGATACGGCAAACCCGCCATTTGAAAGTACTGCAAGTGAGAATGGAGCCTGGAACTCGCCCGGTCCGTTTCCTCCACATCCGGCACATCTGATGAAATCTCCACTTCCTGAAAAAATAGATACCTTTTTCTTCAAAATATCAAGAAGGGCAATTCGTCCATCAAGCAAATATCCGCCATCAACTACAGCACCGAACACATAATTGGAATCACCAATATCAATGCCAATGGAGTCTACCTTGATCAGATCGTATTCAGGTTGACTGACACTTGCGTCGACAAGGCTTGTATCCTCACCCGATTCACCACACCCGCTCAGCAGGGCAAGAGCAGAAAGAAATAATGCTAGAATAAGCCTTCTTATTTGAACCTTCCGTTTTCAGAAAATGCTTCCAGTTCGGTTATGTAAAGTTCTTGGTCGTAGTTTCCTTCTTCAGATGAACTCCGGATGCTTTGCCCCAATCATGGCAGCGGCTAGGTTTATGATGCGTTTCGCCTGCTTTCTCACTATTACAAGCTCTTCAGGGCTGATAGCATCTACCATATCATACTGGATCACATGCCTTTTCTTAGCAAGAGCATGGAGTAGAATAATCTCATCTCTACTTTCTCCAATTGTGTACTCAAGGCTCTCGATGGAGTAATAATGGCTTCTTCCTGACGCCGGTCTGTAACCATCTGCCAGTAGAAGTGCCTGAGCAGCCGCAAGCATGGCTTCATATGAAAGCCTGAATCTTGTATCGATGCTGATGTTTTCATTGGCCGCATCACGAAGATTACGATCTGCTACGGCGAATTTAGCGTTGACGTCCCTTTTTGTTGGTTCTGCCTTCCTCAGATAACCGTTATCGAATAATCTTTTTAAACTCATCTTCACTTCCAATCAAATATAGCTTTGGGGATTTCATGATACCTTTAATAAAACCCGAATCCAGCCTATCCCTGAAAGAACCTGCGGAGTAAACCACCGGATTTATTTCCCGTCCGGTTGTTTCCTGAACACTGTGAATAGCGGAGACAATGTCCTGGAATTCGACATCTCCGATGACCATAAGATCAACATCACTCTCCGGTCGGATCTCACCGCTGGCGTAGCTGCCAAAAATGAACGCCAGCTCTATTTCGGTTTTCAAGTGTTCCAAGACCCCCTCTATCTGATGAGGGAGACCGGTTGTCTTCTTAAAAAAACCATGCAGGTCCTGGAATACCGGTGATTCCCGGTTTGCCTGATACCTGTGCTGGTTGGCTTGCTTTTTAAGAGTAACCAGACCTGCGTCTATAAGGTTTGCCAGCTCCCGGTGTACAGCTCCTGAACCGGATCCGATTACATCTCGGATCTCTCTGAAATAATATGTACGGTCGGAGTTCAGAAAAAGAAGAGACAGCAAGCAGCGTCTAACCTTACCGAACAGCGCATGTGCAGCATCGTTATTTTGTGTTCCCATATTGAGAACTATAGTTCCCTTTTTGGGAAAGTGCAAATCCGTTTCAATAGAGATCGCCCCTGACAGGATCATTCTGGCATCGGCCATGGAGCCTCAGAAAGACGCGGAAAGGCTTTCGCAGATGCTTAAAATACCGCTCAATGAAGACAGGTTCTTCATGGAAGCCCTTGGTCACAGGGATGTTTTTCCAGGCGGTATCCTTCTATCGTGTGAAGAGGGCGTATGATGAAGGTGGCCTTGACACCTTGGCACTACAGTCAAGCACCGCAGGCGAAAAAGTTATGAGCTTCATATGGTGAAATCCAGTGCAAACATGCTGGTATTCTGAAACGGTTTCCTGAAATGCAAGAAACTTGCGACAGATGAAAGTGTTGATAATTCGAAGGTAGTGGTTTAGAATTGTCAACATGAAGTTTATCCCAAGACAACTGACCACAGAGCTTAAATCAGCCGCCAAGGTCTTTCCGGCCTTGATCGTCATCCCGGGGGCGAATCATGCCGTTCATCGCCGCTTTGAATGATACGGGAGATCTTCAGAAACTGGTAATACTCGAAACCGATCTGGCAGATATGTTCTATAACATCATAGAGACAAATCCGTTTGAGTGTGAGTTTCTGATTGCCGGTAAAGATAGAATATCGAATGAACTGGTGCTTCTCAGGATAATTATTCCCACCGATCCTGAAGAGTGGTAAAGGAGTACTGATGAAATCTATGATTATTTTTGCCATAACAATTCGAGGAGGTCAAATATGATGAGAAGAATGTTTTTTCCAGCACTTCTGTTCATTGTATCTATCGCCTGGAGTCAGATTGAATATCAGCCGATTACCGGTGAGTTACTGGAGCATTGGAATACGGCTTATTTATGTGACTTACCGAAAGTGTACTATTACGATTCTGGCAACCTACCGGATGACATTTACGAACTTCAAATAACTGGTATTGAAGTTGAGATTGACTCATTGGATATTTTTCTTCTGGGAATAGCTGCTGATACCGATATTCCCTTTCTACTTGCAACAGGTGGTTACAGAGGAGAATACAATTTCGCAAAATCATTTTCTAAGTATGTTGAAGATGATGATGAAATTCATCTCCAATTCCAGATGCCTGGCTCCGCGAGATACTGTATAGGCTGTTATCGATGGAATATCGAGGAGGAATCACTTGAATTTCTACGATACTATTCAAGAGATCCATCACTGGAGGCGATGGAGAGAGTAGACAGCCTTCTGACTGAAGGGAATATCGAGGAAGCAATAGATGAACTGAACGGTATGTTTTATCCCGGTAACTATTACAGTTCTGACGAAATGATCGCCCGATTGCTTAGAAACATCAACAGAGCTGCCGGGGATGCCGAGATCGAGGGTGATTTTGGGGAAGCTGTGAGTCTGTTCGCTGATCTTGCCGCGTTTCTTCATACAGATAGAGAATGGTTTACTGCATTCACGGATAGCGTGGACTATGTGAACTGCAATTATTCGGAATATATGGGCCTGGGCGAGTATGCAATGATAATGAACAACTACGCATACTACCTTGAGCAGACAGATGATCTCGACAAATCCCTGATCGTTCTGAGAAAGATTCTTGATCTGAAACCGGAAAGGATGGTTGCCCATATCAACATAGCGGATGTTCTCTGGGGTCTTGGTGAACTTGCCGAGGCGGGAGAGCATTACAGCATCTATCTGGAGATGATGATAGACCGGGAATTAACACATCAGATTCCAGATTATGTACATGAAAGATTGGCTCATTTGCGTGCGGTATCAGAAACTGGCATCGAAGCAGGAGATGTTTTTTCGGGTCCGGTTGAAGAAATGGAATTTGCGTATATCCCTTCGGGACATTTTCTGATGGGTGCCCCTTCATCGGAGGATGGCCGACGCAATGATGAAGGACCTCAGCACAGAGTTGACATCACCGCATTCGAGCTGATGACCACGGAGGTTACACAGGGGATGTGGCTGGAAGTTATGGGAACTGATCTCAGGCACATTCGGGATATGGCAAATCCCGAATGGGGTCTGAGCAGAGAGGGATACTATTATCCGATGTACCTTCTATCCTGGGATGACTGCCAAAGATTCGCTACAGCTATGAATGTTCTGGATCCGACTTACATTTATCGTCTTCCCTCGGAAGCGGAATGGGAATACGCATGCCGCGCAGGAACAAACACAGCCTATTACTGGGGAGATTCGTCATCTCCCGATATAATCAGCAAATACTGCTGGTACGAAGGCAACTCTAATGATATTGCTCACCCTGTGGCTCAGAAGGAACCCAACCAATGGGGATTGTATGATATAAGCGGCAACCTTTCGGAATGGTGCGAAGATACCTATCATGACAGTTATTCAGGCGCGCCATCAGATGGCGGAGCCTGGGTCAGTAGAAGGGATTCCATAAGGGTTGATCGTTGTGGTTGCATGACTTTCAACGCCCTCCATTGCCGATCGGCAGAACGGAACTATAGCGTTTTCAGCAATCGTTTCGACAATGTGGGTTTCCGCCTTGCGAGAGTATTGAGAACACCGGAGATGGTAGTGAAGAATTACGTGGACGCGTGCAATAATGCGAACGGACATTTGTTCATCACCTGTGCGCCGAATGAAGGGCTTGAAGAGCTGCTGGGTCTTCTTGTGCTTCTTAAGGGGAATCCTGATCTTACTGTAGACATATTTGCTGAAATGGGAGCTGATATCACTGCAGAAGAGGTTGAGTATATGACGGCTGGTGACATCTTATCGGTATACCTCAGGTTCGATACTGAATTCCCAGACTTCAGCTCGGTCACGATGGAGGTAGGCGACGCGATTATTGACGGTGAGACAGCAGTTGTGCCGGTTACTATTGATGGCAGTGTGAATAATATTGAACTCTTTATTGAGAATGGCTGCTGGAAGCTTGTCAATTATTTCGATGGCATGTTGTAGGAGAGGGAGAAAGAATTAATGACTTCATAATTATTTCCCGGGTTGAGTGAACCAGTACTTCATGAATAAATTAAGGGAACGCTGTTCATGATGGAGTAGATTATGATTGAGGGTGAAAGGTACTTCAACGCTCCCTGGGGAACTATGCTTAAAGTGATAAGTATTCTTGGCACAGTTCTGTTTGTGGGAGTATTCGGCGGAATGGCCCTGACAGGCCGAGCTTCCACAATCATTACAATGGTCCTGTATTCTGTTATTGCGCTGCTGACTATTTCCATAAGCCTCCTGTTTACTGTAAGGGGTTACAGGCTTTCGGGTAACTTGCTTCGCATCAGGAGACTGCTGTGGTATACTGATATGGATATCGGCATGTTAAAAACGGTTGAATACGATATGAAAGCCATGACAGGATCCATAAGAACCTTTGGCAACAGGGGACTCTACAGCTTCTCAGGCAGGTACAAAAGCGGAAAGCTTAGATCTTTCAAGGCGTACGTGACTGACTTCAAGAAATGTGTGGTTATAAAAACAGCAAAGCAGACAATAGACCTTCGGT
>DAOWFD010000237.1 GCA_030638185.1 Candidatus Aegiribacteria sp. | reverse complement strand
TAACAGGTATCGATATACGGAACGTAGCCGGGCAATTCACCATTCAAAGTAACCGTGCCGAGGCGGGGTATCACTTGCGGGTGAGCATGACGTTAGGCGGCTTGCAGGAACATAATTTCGGAAGGGATTCCATGCGATGGTAAAAGCTGGTATCTGCTCTCATCGACCTGTTCTTCAACCTTGCGCTTTAGAAGGTTATTCTTTTCAATTGGATCCTTATATCGGCTGCGAGCATCACTGTTATTACTGTTACGCTCTCAACAAGGCCGAGACAGACTGGGCCAAAGAAATACAAATACACCAGGATATCCGCGCCCAGCTTAGTAATGAAATTTCGTCTATTGATACTCAGCCCATTTACATTGGCTGGAATTCTGATGCTTATCAACCTTCAGAAGCCGATTACCAACAGACCAGGCAGGCACTGGAATTACTTGCAGAACGCAGATTTCCGGTTTGCGTGCTGACCAAGTCCGACCTGGTAGTAAGGGACATGGACTTATTCAAACGCATGTCCGGTTCGTCGGTGGGCATCTCGTTAGCCTTTCAGAACGACCATGACCGAGAACTGTTCGAGGCTAATACACAGGCCAACAGGGAGAGGCTCGAAGCGCTTAAAACGTTGCATCAGGAAGGTATCAAGACGTATACGCTGATCTGCCCGGTGATGCCATTCATCACTGATGTGGGAGAACTTATCAGCCTGGTCGCGCCGTATTCGGACACGATCTGGATTTACGCGTTGAGCCTGGATAGATACGAAAACCGCAATTGGAAGAATATACGGCAGATACTGCAGGAACATTATCCTGAGATGTTAAAGAAATACGAAGAGATTGCTTTCAATTCTGATCATTCCTACTGGACACGATTGCGATCAGAACTACGGTTGTTACAGCGTCAGACACAGCCGGAATTGAGAATTGAACTGTGATAGTGAGGATGATGATCTACGTCGGTATTTCCTGAAACACGTTTCAATAAAGGAGATGGTTAAGCGCGCAGCAGACAAGGATTTCGTTGATTGGCTTCGAGAGAGCTGGCGCTGACTCCCGGCGTTCGGTGTAAGGAGAAATAGAGATGAAGTATTATGAAAGCCATGAAGAAGGCTTGATTGGGTATATCTGGCATATTCTCGGTTCCGGCTACATAGTCCTATATATCACTGATATGGAGGGTTGAATTCATGGAAAAATACGATGCAGAAACTTATGGCGAGCGAATCGCAGACATATACGACGACTGGTACAGTTCACCTGACGAGTCCTCTATCAATTTACTGAGTGACCTGGCACATCGCGGACGAGTTCTGGAACTGGGAATCGGAACGGGCCGCATTGCGATGCCGCTGAAGGAAAAGGGAATCGACATTCACGGGATCGATTCATCTCCGTCTATGGTCGAGAAGCTCCGCGCGAAACCTGCTGGAAAGGATATACCGGTCACAATAGGGGATTTCTCGGAAGTGCGCGTTGAAGGCAAGTTCGATTTGATCTTTGTTGTCTTCAACACCTTTTTCTCCTTAACTACGCAGGAAACGCAATTGGAATGCCTTCAGAACGTTGCCCGACACCTGACCAGTAATGGGACTTTCCTGATCGAGGCTTTCGTTCCTGACCTGGGGAGGTTTGATCGGGGCCAGAGTGTCCGTGCAACGGAAATCGGTGAGAACGAAGTTAAAATCGATATAGGAAAACATAATCCGCTTAAGCAACTGGTAACCAGCCAGCATGTGATCATTACAGATGACGGTATACGGCTTTATCCTGTAACCATCCGCTACACCTGGCCGTCGGAGCTGGACATGATGGCCAGAGTGGCGGGCATGAAGTTGATTGATAGATGGGAAGATTGGGAACGAGGTTTCTTTTCATCAAGCAGCGGGAAGCATATATCGGTCTACAAGCTTTCATAGAATCGGGCGGTGTCAACGGCAGCAGCATCTTCCGGTTGGGTAACAGAAGTTGTTTAACCCGGTGTGATGTTTGACTTAGAGTATTCTTTACCGGTATTCTTCTTTTCAGTTGAGAATAGTGTGGTTCCAATGCATTTACAAATAAATCTATACAGATGAGGTTATTTTATGAAATACACAATCATACTTGCAGTTCTATTCCTTGGATGCTCGAATCCGGAGGATTCCGGTTCCACGACACAGAGCTTTTATGTATCAATTCTGGGCGATGATTCAAACGATGGTTCGAGGAACGCCCCCTGGAAAACCATTCAGTACGGGGCGAATCAGATGCAGGCCGGCATGACTCTTCGCATAATGGCAGGCACTTACACGGAACGGGTTCAGGTTTCACTGGACGGCAGTGGAAATACACAGGGAATACTCTTAACGAACCATGGTGATGGAAGAGTAATCATTGACGGTTCCGGCATAAACCTTCCACAGGACTGGGGCGGGCTGCTTGATATCACAGGAAGTAAGAACGTCACCATTCATGGAATTACCGTAAGGAACACATCCGGAGGAGAGAATTCCGCGGGCATTCTGGTCGATGGTTCCAGCGATATCACCATTCTCGCCTGTACAACCTGGAATACAGCTTCCTCCGGCATAGGAGTATGGGATAGCGATTATGTAAGCATCGATTCGTGTGATGTAGGGAAAGCCTGCAATGGCGGTGAGCAGGAATGTATAACCATCGCGGGATCGAACGATTTCAGTGTAACGTACTCTACAGTTCACGACGGAGCCGGGGGAGTTATAGGTGGCGAAGGTATTGACGCGAAGGACGGCTCCTGCAACGGTGTGATCAGTAATAATCATGTCTGGGGCCTGGACCGACTGGGAATCTACGTTGACAGCTGGAACAAAAGCACCAATACCATTAGTATTTACAACAATCTTGTTTACAACTGCGATGGAGACGGTTTTTCGGCAGCAGCTGAATCCGCCGGAGTTTTATCCAATGTGCAGTTCTACAACAATCTTGCCTACAACAACACCGGGAACGGGCTTACGGTAGGAGCATGGGGAGAACCGGGTGTAACCCACCCGATTGATGGCATCACGATCATCAACAATACG
>DAOWFD010000022.1 GCA_030638185.1 Candidatus Aegiribacteria sp. | reverse complement strand
ATCTCTAAGGGTATACAGACTCTGATCGAACTTGAGCAGGCAGAGAAGGATGGATACCCCGCAAGCCTCACAAAAAAAGAAATCCTGAGGAAGAAGAGACACAGAGAGAAGCTTGAGAAGGATCTCACAGGTATTCGCCACATGAAAAAACTCCCTGGAGTGGTTATTGTTGTTGATATCAAGAAGGAACAGATAGCTGTCAGGGAAGCTAGAAATCTGAAGATACCTTGCATAGGCATTGTTGATACGAACTGCGACCCGACAGAAGTCGATTATCCTGTCCCCGGCAACGACGATGCCATAAAATCCATATCTATGATTGTAGGAACCCTGGCGGATTACGCGCTTCTCGGTGCTGAAGGCGCTACTTCGGAAGATGCGGATGCTCAAGCCCTGGATGAGATGATTAAGGAACCAAAGGTTGAAGAACTGAAGGAAGCTGCACCGGAAAAAGAAAGCGATGATGCGGGTAAAGAGGATAAAGGAAGCACGAAGACAGCGAAACCTGTAAAGAAGAAAACTACAACGAAAGCTTCTGAGAAGACCGAGAAGAAACCGGTTTCAAGCAAGTCCGTAAAGAAGACTGCTGAGAAGAAAACAACGAAAAAAACTGCAGACAAGAAAACTGCTGAGAATACCGCTTCGAAGAGCCCTGCCGAAAATGGGAATAATTCCGAAGAGGGAAAGGAATCAGGTGAATAATGGCTGTAAATCTTGATGATCTTAAGCAGCTCAGAAAAGCCACCGGAGCAGGCATGTTGGACTGCAAGAAAGCACTTGATGAAAGCGATGGCGATATGGAGAAAGCCATTACTATCCTCCGCGAGAAGGGTATAAAAGTAGCATCTAAGAAATCATCAAGGAATGCGGATGAGGGCCTTGTAGTATCGTATATCCATCCCCCCGGGAAGCTTGGAGTGCTTGTTGAAGTGAACTGCGAAACGGATTTTGTAGCAATGACAGAGGATTTCCAGAAATTCACAAAGAAAGTTGCTATGCATATCGCAGCTTACCCCCCAATTGTCGTATCCCGCGCAGATCTGTCGGAGGAAGCTATCGAAGGTGAGAGAAAAGTACTCCTCGCACAGCTTGAAGGTTCAGGCAAACCGGGTGAAATAATCGAGAAAATAATAGACGGTCGGATCGGCAAATTCTATTCGCAAACATGTCTGCTTGACCAGGAATGGTCGGATGACCCGGATGTGGGAACCGTGAAGGATGCGCTTACCGATCTGATAGGAAAACTTCGCGAAAACATTGTAATCCGGAAATTCGCAAGGTTTTCGATAGGTAATTAATGAAAGAGGATGACCGGGCGGTTCACGAACGGGTACTTCTCAAACTCAGTGGAGAGGTCCTTGCAGGCGAAGCCGGCCGCGGAATAGATCCTGAAATCACGGAGAAACTCGCCGGAGCCGTTCTGGGTCTCGCTGCCACCGGCTGCAGTGTTGGAGTAGTCACAGGTGGAGGCAACTTCATCAGGGGAAGGGATCTGAGATCAACTGACCGGATCACAGGAGACCAGATGGGAATGCTGGCAACACTTATCAACGGCCTGGCATTCAGAGATGCGTTAAGGAAGCACGGCGGCAGAGCTGTTGTACTTTCATCCATACCTGTAGAAGGTATTTTTGAAACGTTTTCCCCGGAGAAAGCCGAGGAATACCTCAACCAGGGATATGTAGTCATATATTCCGGTGGAACAGGCAACCCTTGTCTTACTACGGACACCGCCGCTGCTCTGAGAGCTGTGCAGACAGGATGCTCAAGACTACTCAAGGGTACGAAAGTTGATGGGGTATACGATTCGGACCCAGCACAAAATCCTGAAGCTGAACGATTTACAACACTGACATATGACGATGTACTCAGGCTTGATCTAAAAGTGATGGATGCTGCCGCAATTGCCATTTGTCGAGACGCAGGACTTCCTATTAGTGTTTTCGATATATGGGATCCGGGAAATATCATCCGGATATTCAAAGAGCCTTCAATCGGAAGCCTGATAGGGGGAATGAACTATGAT
>DAOWFD010000308.1 GCA_030638185.1 Candidatus Aegiribacteria sp. | reverse complement strand
GTCCATCAACCCATTTTCTTGTCGACCCGTACAGATAGCTGTCCGCTCCCGAGGCATCGGTGGCTATTGTGCCTCCTACAGAAGCAGTTTCTTCCGTGGGATCTGGAGGATAAAAACCGTTCGTATTCGTAGATACAAAGGAATTGAGCTCTTCTATCGTTACACCTGCACCGGCTGCTATGTTGCCGTTGTCAAGAAGCCTGATGTCCTTCAGCGCTAATGCTGATATCACTGAACCTCCCTCGGGGAGGGCTCCCCCTGCTATACCGGTTAACCCGCCCGAAACCGTTAATGGAATTCCTTTCCTCGAACATTCTCTGATATATTCCTCAGCTTCATCGGTGTTTTCAGGCCAGGCAGCGGCCTCACACCATGCTCCTGAGAGGTTTGATTCATCCTGTAGAAGGTCGGCACACATTTCCGTTACGTTTTTTCTTCCTGTAACAGATCTCATAAAAACCCTTCTTGAGTTATATTTCTGTTCGGGGTTACTACTCCCGGAACAGATTGTATAATTCGTACTATAGTGAATCGATCACAGGAGCAGGAATATTCTTGAAGAAAGGCTCTGCATATGGGAGAAACATTTGCGGTCAAAATCCTCAGCCGGGCTACCGGGAAGAAAGTCAGAGAAGGTGAAATAGTATTTATCGAGCCGGACTACATTCTGACCCATGATAACAGTGCGGCGATAATAGGCAAGTTCGAATCCACTGTTCCGGGGGGCAGGATCAAGTATCCCGGAAGGATAGCCATTGTACTTGATCACGTTATTCCGGCCGCTTCCAGCAAGCACGCCGCAGGTCACAAGAAGGTAAGGGAATTCGTCAGGGAACAGGGTATAACAAACTTCTTCGATATAGGAGCTGGCGTTTGCCACCAGGTTATGCCCGAGATGGGGCTGGTAAAGCCCGGATCAATTGTTGTTGGAAGTGACAGCCATACTTGCACTTATGGTGCGTTCAACTGCTTTGCCACAGGTATCGACAGAACCGAGGCAGCCGGTATCTGGATAACCGGCCGAACCTGGTTCAAAGTACCTGAAACGATCGATATTGAACTTACCGGGGCCTTTAATGCCGGTGTTTCCGCAAAGGATCTGATCCTGACTATCGTAGGAGATGTGGGTGCCGGCGGAGCGAACTACATGGCTGTTGAGTTCAACGGACCCGCCGTAGGCGGACTGAGAATATCCGACAGGATGACCATCGCCAATATGGGAATCGAGATGGGGGCGAAGATAGCTGCGTTTCCCGCCAATATCATGACAAGTAAATACTATGAGGCCCTTGACATGAAAATCACCGATGCTGTCTGGAGCGATCATGACGCCGAATATGTCAGAACCCTGGAGTACGACCTTGAGGAGATCATCCCCGTTTTAGCATGTCCCCATCAGGTGGACAATGTTGTTCCAGTTAAAGAGATGGCCGGTATGAAGATCGACCAGATCTTCCTTGGAACCTGTACGAATGGCAGAGTCGAAGACCTCAAGACGGCCGCCGATATTCTGAGGGGACAGAAGATTCACTCCGGTGTAAGGATGCTGGTCGCACCCGCCTCCAGGGAAGAATACCTTAAGGCAATGAAGATGGGTATTCTGCAGGATCTGGTCAGAGCGGGGGCGGTTGTATTGCCGCCGGGCTGTGGTCCCTGTCTGGGAGCGCATCAGGGTGCCCTTGCTCCGGGCGAGAAATGCCTTTCCACAGCAAACAGGAATTTCAAGGGCAGAATGGGTGAAAAAGAAGCTGAGATATACCTGTCCAGCCCCGAGACGGCAGCCGTATCGGCCTTGACAGGTAAAATAGGAGATCCCTCGGAGGTACTCAAATGAATGTATTCCACTACCCTCAGAACGATATCAACACCGATCTGCTTTTTCCTGGCAAGTACACCTACACCTGCTCTACAGGTTCTGAGATAAAGGAGCATCTACTGGAGGATCTTGATCCATCCTTTTCCGGGGCCGTTCAACCCGGAGACATAATAATCGCAGGGGAGAACTTCGGATGCGGATCAAGCAGGGAACAGCCTTCCCTGGGTCTGAAATATGTGGGTGTGAAAGCAGTAATCGCTAAATCATTTGCGAGGATATTCTACAGAAGCGCGGTTAATCAGGGACTTCTTCTTATCCAGAGTCCCGGAGCGGTGGATTACTACACTGAAGGTGATGAGGTTGCAGTTAGTCCCGCCGAGGGAGAAGTGCGCGTGGGAGACAGGGTGTTCAGTTTCCCTTCGCTGCCCGATGAAATGCTGGCAATCCTCGAAGATGGCGGACTGCTTAATCACATAAAGAAGCAGTATGCCCGGGGAGATGGAGCATGAAGATCGTTACAACTGTTTCTATTATCGCACTTATGCTTTTCGTTTCAAAGGGTTCCGGTTCAGACGGTATCTCGATCAGTGTGGGTCCGATGATATCAAACCTGGCTCCGATGGATTCCGTCTATGAAAACAGATTTCTCACTCCGGGGACATCAGCGGGTCTTGCCGTAGATATCGATGCGCCTGGAATACTGGACTTCAGGATAACAGGCGAGTACTTCTGGAAGAGTTCTTCCCCCATCGGATGGGATGGTGAATTGAGTGCATTCCTGATTTCAATCATGCCTCTGGCGAAGTACGAAGTGTTCAACAAGTTCTCCGTTTTCGCCGGAGCCGGAGGAGTATTCATAACCGGTAAGTATAGAGGAACGGATGATTTCGGAGAATTCGTCGAAACTGAAGGAAACTCAGCAGGTTTCACCTTTTCCGTTGGGGCTGAG
>DAOWFD010000123.1 GCA_030638185.1 Candidatus Aegiribacteria sp. | reverse complement strand
GAAGATTCTATATAATCATTGTTCAGTCGACCGCAGTCGGAGAAAAAAATAAACGGAAAATAAATATGAAAACGCTGCATCGGGAACAGAAAACAGTATGCGTGAAGCGGTCGACTGAATGGGCCGCGTATTACCACCCGCTAGTTCATCCGCCTTTGGCGCCAAGAAATAATGAAAGCTGGTTGGATTTAAACTATCGGAATATCAAATTAAAGCAATAGATGAAAATAATTATAGAGAATGCATGAGACTAAAAGTCAAGGAGGAACAATTTGAATATGTAGAAAATGGTAATTATGTCGCTTTAGCTAAAGCATATGTTTACCGAGATACTGTTTTTCCTTATGCAGTGTATAACGACGACGAAATAATTGGCTTCATCCAATATAGACATATGGAAAAATTGGGAAATTACTTAATAGATAAAATAATGATTAAGGATAAATGGCAAGGAAAAGGATATGGAACTAAATTAATGGAATTAGTTATTAATATATTAAAAGATGATAGTAAATATAGAAAACTTTGCCTAAGTGTTCATGTAGATAATATAAGTGCGTTGAATCTTTATAAGAAATTGGGTTTCTAACAAATAGAGGAAGAAGAAGAGAAGGAAATAGTTCTGGGAATTGAATGGTAAATCGAAATACAAGCACAGAACAAACAAATGCAGCAGAACTACTGCTATGCATTTCAGAGTTCAAGTTGAAGCAGTCTGCTGATTTGAGCGTTCAGGAATGAAAAAATAAGATCAGTAGAAGAAGTAGGAGTTGTCAATGCTTAAAGGTAAAAAGGTTTTACTCCGCCCGATGAAGAAAGAAGATATACCCAGGCAGCACGAATTTGATCAGGATATAGAAACTCATATATTGAATGGAGGACCGCCCCGTTCCTCACCGCTGGAGAGAACTCAGGCACTGTATGAAACCTGCACAAAGCAGGATACGAGTGCTGATTTCTTTGTCATTGAAGCAGACGGGAAGTACATCGGCTACTGCTCACTAAGACATTCCTTGAATTACCCCGGTTTGCATACACTCGGAATTAATATCGGTGATCGTGATTATTGGGGACGAGGCTACGGTCGTGATGCTATCCTACTCTTGCTTGATTATGGCTTTCATTACTTTGGCGCAAGGCGAATCGGCCTGATTACTAATGCGAAAAACGAACGAGCTATTAAGTGTTTTAACGCTTGCGGATTTGTAGAAGAAGGTCGCACTAGGAAAGCCAAATGGATTGATGGGGAATACACTGACCTGGTAAAAATGGGCATCCTTCGCGAGGAATGGGAAGCGACGGAAAGAAATAGGCAGAGTTCAGTAGAATAGAGATAACTCGTAGCACAACAAAAAAATGCAGCAGCCATCACTACCGCTCAGATTAACATCTGTCGGTAGCAATGCTGCTGATACGCGGCCCATTATCTAAAAGAAATCAGAAATGAGCACATTGCGTTCGTATGTATTCTAATGTATACTACCTGTGCATAATAGACTCACATATTGGAGGTGAGAAATGTCAAAGACTGTTACGCTTAGGCTTGATGAAAAGATATACAAGCAATTCCGCGAATTGGCTGAGCAGGACAATCGTCCTCTTTCTAACTTCATTGAGACTGTTGCCTTGCGCTATATCGAAGAACATAGGTATGTAAACGAGTTTGAAATGGCTGAAATTCGTGAAAATGAATATCTGAACAGAAGCATCAGGAATGGGCTACAGGACGCAAAATCTGAGCGAGGTCAATTTGCCTGATTTCAAGATATTTGAAACCAAGGAATTCCTCAAGCAACTTGGGAAATTACCGCTGAATGAATCTGCATTTCTAAAAAATAAGCTGAATGGTTACATATATCCACAGATCAGGATTGAACCATTTTATGGAAAGAACATCAAGAAGCTTCGGGGCTACTCCCCTGATACCTGGCGATACAGGATAGGCAGTTTCAGATTATTTTATATCGTGGACAGGAAGAAACATATCGTGTTTATTCTTACGATTGATGCTAGAAGAAATGCATATAAGCAATGAATTTAAAGATAACAACAAAATGCAGCAGTACTGCAGCTTTACATTTGAGCTCGGGATATAGCAGTCTGCTGATTTAGAGCGTTCAGTCGACCGCAGTCGGAGAAAAAAATAAACGGAAAATAAATATGAAAACGCTGCATCGGGAACATAAAACAGTATGCGTGAAGCGGTCGACTGAATGGGCCGCGTATTACCACCCGCTAGTTCATCCGCCTGCGGCGTCTGAACAAGCGTATGCAGCAGTCATCACTACCGCTCAGATTAACATCTGTCGGTAGCAATGCTGCTGATACGCGGCCCATTATCTCAAAGCAAGGTTGACGCATAACGTTATGCGTTATAGATTAGCAATATGATACAGAGCTTCAAGTGTAAGGAAACTGAAAAGCTGTTCAACAGGGAATATTCGAGAAAGCTTCCCTCCTCGATTCAAAGGGTTGCTTTCAGGAAACTGAGGATGCTTCATAGGAGTTCGAGTGTCGAAGATCTAAGAGTACCTCCAGGAAATAGAATTGAGGTGCTTGGAGGGAAAAGGAAGGGACAGCGTAGTATTAGGATCAACGAGCAATGGCGGATCTGTTTCTTCTGGAAACAAGGTGATGCTTTCAATGTTGAGATCGTTGACTATCACTAGAGGTGTGAAATGAAAAAGATGGCCCCACTACATCCTGGAGAAGTTCTCTTTGAGGAGTTCATGCTTCCTCTTGGAATAAGTCAGAACAAACTTGGGAAGGAACTCGCAATATCTCCACGGCGCATAAACGAAATAGTTCATGGAAAACGACGAGTAACTGCCGACACAGCACTTCGGCTGAGTGTGTATTTCGGAAATTCTCCAAGCTTCTGGCTTGGTCTGCAGATTGACTTTGATTTGGATAATGCAATTGATTCGAACGGAAAACAGATTAAGAAAGAAGTACACAAGTACCACGCTGTATAGAAGATGAGATATCAATTGCATGAACCAGTCACAGGGGCACAGCTTTGACCAAAAGTGATTCCCGTGCTGGTTATGCAAAGCGTTATGCAAAACAAGTATTGAGGTACTAATGGAAACTGTAGGATGGATAATTAAGGCTTTTATATTTATTTTAGGTGTTCAGTATCTACTTGGCCCAGTTATAGTTTGGTGGATTCAGAAATTACCGGATAAATACAGATTCGAATTAATCGATTCGAAAAAGTTTCTATCCGAAAGGATTCCTACCTTCATTGCACTGCATGAAGAAATACAAGATAGAGAATTCGAGTATATTGGTTCATCCGAGTTAATTATGGGTAATACATCAATGTATTTCAGTATTTTCAATAACTTCGATAAAAAAATAGCATGCACACTAGTAACAGCCTGTAGCGTTCCTATAAATACAACTCATATCGAGTTCACTCAGATTTACGAAAATGGTTCCGTTTTAAATGTATCCAATTCATCAATAATCAATGTTTTTCCAAAATCTGATATGAGGTTATCTTTTAGATTCCCTCAAATTAGTGATTTTGATCAGCTGCTCACGTTTGCTGAAAAGCTGATTTACTCTAATAAGCAAAACGAACATAGAATAACTTTCTCAAGAGGCAAGGAATTTGAAGCAGTGGAATCATATCTTAACAGAGAGTTAAATGAGCTGATAGAAATGGGCTGGGTACAGTCAAAAGTCGTAGTGGGTAACCGACGCCTGACTATCAAGGGAGTACTGCTTATGACTTGGAAATTGGTCTGGCCAATTAAACAGATATTGAACAAAAGTGATATCGCATATTCAATGCGAGCAATTGCAAATGCATAACAAGGCAAATCCACTCTGACGGTGATTTGCATGGTACGACCGCTTCAATTGTAATTAACTAAACAGGAGGAAAGGAAATGGCTCGTGCTCCTATATATAATATTAAGCTGAGTGTCAGGAGCTTATCAGAATCGATTTCATTTTATAAAAGGGTATTCAACAAACTCGGTTTTAACAATGCAACCTATTGGAACAACGATCCATATGAAAATGCAGACACTTGGACTTTTTCGAATGGCAGAGTGTATCTTGAGCTTCAAGAAGTTTCGGAAGATCATCATAAGTCTGAATTCGATTGCAGGCGAACCGGACTATACAGGATTGAATTTCTTGCAGAATCAAAACAACAAGTAGATGAATTTCACCAGCATCTGTTAGAGAACCGAGTTGATATTATTCGAGGTCCAGAGAAGATGTACGAAGGGTATATCGGTGAAGATGATTCATGGTATGCTGTATATTTCAAAGATATAAACGGTATTATCTTTGGTTTTGTGTTCACTCCAAAAGACATCGAGTGAGTGTTCTTGGAACCGGTCTTTGAGTAACTAGAATGATACAACGAATTCATATATTCGGAGCGTCTGGATCCGGGACCACGTCTCTTGCTGAGTCCGTCGCTAATGCGACGAGCTTTCCCCACCTCGATACGGATGATGTATTCTGGATTCAGACAAATCCTCCCTTCAGAACTGTTCGTGAACGGGCGGAAAGACAAGAGCTACTCCGGCAGGCTCTTGCAAAAAAAGATTCCTGGGTGCTGTCCGGCTCGCTATGTGGCTGGGGTGACTTTGCCATACCGATGTTCGATCTCGTTGTATTTCTCTGGGTTCCTTCGGATATTAGGATGTGGAGATTGCAAAAGCGAGAAATTGATCGTTATGGTCCCGAAATAGAGAACCCGGGTGATCCCAGATACGAGACATACAAGGGCTTTCTTGAATGGGCTGCGGCATATGACACAGGTGGGCCGGATATACGCAGCAGATCCAGGCATGAGCAATGGATCACCACCTTGCCATGCCCGGTGGTTCGAATCGAACATGACAGAACGATCCAGGAGAATCTGAAGACAGTCCTGAAAGAAATAACGCCAAACAAGACAACTGGAGGCGATGTTTGGCAATGCGCTTCAACCACAGACATTAAGTCGCATCGTCCAGAACATTAGGAAGTTGTATGATGATACCTCAAGATATCCAACAAGAGATATACGATCACCTCGATATTATGGATCCAAAAACTAAATCGATGGTGCAACCTCTGCTGGGTCAAGGTTCTGTGGATCCTGAGACAAGAGATGTTCTTCTTGCTTACTACTGGTACTTTATCCTCGTCCTCAAGCATAAAGAGTCAAATATCAAGGCGGAGGATATTCTTCTAAGGCAACTCCGTGGCCTGGTTTCCAGGCAATACAGGATGAATCTGGATACGGTTGAGAAAGCACTGAGCAAACAGTTCCGAGCAAAAGGGTACTACTTCCTGGGGGGATATACATTACCTTATCGAGGCCCCTATATATGGAAGAGGTTGGAGAGGCAGGAATTCGATGTGGAGCTTCCTGATCAGGTGCAAAAGGTAACGGTGTTCTTTATGCATGACTTCCTGATGCGAAGTTGGCTGCACTTTGAGACGTATGGAGCCAGTGGCGCTGGAGGTTGGGTAAAGAGAGAACAACCTCCATGGGACGATGGGTTATACTGTGTAGCCGATTACCATGACCTGAAGCGGTTAGAAGATGATGCGGGATTCCAAATATCTTTGCTCAAACATGAAGCACAGCATTTTGCAGACATGGCAGATTTTCCAGAGCTGGAAAGTGCAGACTTGGAATACAGAGCCAAGCTGGTGGAGCTTATCTACTATACTTCAATGGAAGACCGTTTTATTCGTTTTATTCGAGAAGCTGTCAACGACTCCTCAAATCCACATGAATATGCAGCGCACCTTATTCTCAAGGAGTTGTCAGAACTGGTTTTTAATGAGCCGTATGTTCAAGATGAGAACAGATGGCAGGCAATCGACTACAACGTTGTGAGAGAAGAAGCCCGTCAACTGCTTGCCGAAAATACCCGCTGTATGGGTACTAAGGCAGAAGATAGAAATACCTGATCCCTAACCTGATCAAGCGTTGCATTTGATGGCGAGGATATACGGTTTGAATAGTAGTTATGGGATTGTGGCTGGCTCTGGTTTGTCGGACGTTTTTCGATGCATCCCCGCCGTAACTGAGTTTTATCGTTATATATGCAAACGCAGATGCAGTTGAACTCAACGTTAGATGAGAGAAGATGAAAAAGATCCCGACACTCGAAACTGAAAGATTGGTACTACGCCCCTTTGGGCTTCAGGATGCTGCGGATGTCCAGCGTCTCGCCGGAGACAGGGATATCGCCGACACTACGCTCAACATCCCACACCCGTACGAAGACGGAATGGCTGAGGAATGGATTTCAAAACATCAAGACTCATTCATCAAAGATCAAGGAGTGACTTTTGCGATAACATGCAATTCCAACGGTTCTCTTGTCGGAGCCATCAGCCTGATGGGTATTGCTAAAGGCCATAAAGCCGAACTTGGCTACTGGGTCGGAAAACCGTACTGGAACAGCGGGTTCTGCACCGAGGCGGGGCAAGCCCTTTTACGATATGCATTCACTGAACTCTCCTTACTTCGAATCCATGCTAGTTATATCACCCGGAATCCGGCATCAGGTCGAGTCATGCAGAAACTAGGCATGCGACACGAAGGCACGCTCAGGCAGCACATAAAAAAATGGGACAAGTGTGAAGACCTTGAATTATACGGTATTCTGAAAGAAGAATGGGAAGAGAAAACGAACAATGGATAAGAACGAACAAACTGCACGACAGTATGACGAACGGTATAGTTCAGAAGCAGTATACTGGGGTACAATACCGTCCGCTGCATGCTACGAAATCCTGAAGCTCATGCCGCCAGATCAGCCGTTGAGACTGCTCGATATAGGATGTGGCGAGGGGCGCAACGCTCTCTTCTTTGCTCGAAATGGATACGTTGTTGATGCCTTCGACATATCTCAGGAGGGAGTTGAGAAGACAAAACATCTGGCCGAAAATATCGAAGTTAATATCAATATATTCAAGGCAAGTGTTACTGATTTCCGATTAACGGAATCGTACGATATTCTATTCTCGTCCGCGGTATTCCAATGTGTTCCTGAAGCTATGCGACCGGAACTTTTCGAGAACTACAAGATGTTCACGAATCCCGGCGGGTTGAATGTCTTCTCGGTTTTTGTCAGTAAACCATTTATTACCCGTGCACCGGATGGTGATGCTAACTCATATCACTGGAAATCCGGCGAGTTGCTCACTCACTATCACGATTGGTTGATAGAGAGTTGTTCGGAGGAGATTTTTAACTGCATGTCCAGCGGTGTACCACATAGACATGCGGTCAACAGGATCATTGCGAGAAAAGAAGCAAGTCAACAATAGACTGCAACGTACGAGGACAGACCGAGCCTATGAGCTTTATTGTTAGAATGTTTTAAAAGTATGCACTTACTCAAAAGGGTTATTGAGTATGCCTTTACCTATGCTACATTTATTGATTGCACATGATATCTGCGATGCTCTGGACATAGATTCTAAATCGCAATTCTATCTTGGCAACATTTCTCCAGATGCAATCCATATGCGCAAGGGATGGACAAGAGAAGAGAAACGGTCACTTCATTTGACAAAATCTGAAAAGGAGTTAAATGAACGTACAAAAATAGCCATTGATTTCTATCATAAGAACCATGATGAGAAAAATGAGAATTTCATCATTGGATATGTGGTTCATATCATCGTAGATAATTATTGGTCTCATCTTTTCGCCCGACATTTTCATCAGGTGTATTCTTACAACATGGATATAGAAGTCGCAAAACATGTGTATTACACTGAAACTGAAAAAATAGACTCTATCGCGTATTTTGACAGTGAATTCTCTGAGGAAATATGTGCTGTATTGCGACGTTCAAAGGCATCTGATTTCCTTCATCTCCTGTCGAAAAGCGAAATCACGGCATGGAAACAGGATGTGCTGAAGACATTGATAAACTATACTCGCCCCCCTGATCGACTATTCCAATACTTTTCTCTGGAAATGATTGACGAATATATGAGAATATGCGCCACTGAAATAAAACGAATTTTTTCTGATGTAAACAGAAATGTAAGCGATTTAGACAAACAATATCGAGAGCATGGACTTGCTCTGAAGTATCTCGACAAAGTTAAATTCCCTCAATAAGAGCTTTTTACTATTGTTCAGAATGACATGATGATCAATAAACGTATACTCCAGGATGAGCATATCCGTATCAACTGCAGGCCTGACACAGGCATACAGTAGACATGCTCTTGATACCGACGTTATAGAACAGGAGAAGAAAATCAGCCTGACTTCACAGAAGAATCGGTATCTCAAGAGACTCGCTTATTCTCCAGCGACAATGAAGCTATTTTGTGCACTGGCAGAAAATAGACTGTTCAGGACTAAGAAAGCGGAACGAAAACTTTTCTACGCCAGACTCTTGATAATGCTCTACCTTCATAAAGGTCGATATCAAAGAGCAGGAGAGATTGAAGAATACTTGCAAAGCAACGCAGATTTAAAATCAAAGCTACGTTTCACCATTGGGAATTTCCAACCTTCAGGAGTCGAGTATATCGGCAGGTCGTTCTGCGTTCTAGTTGATGCCAGGGTTCAGGATCTTTCGGAGTATTTGTTATCGAATATCGAAGTCGTTGATGATTGGTTGACTGCGAATTTAGCAGATTTGCAAACACACACAACGCTTTTTTTCATGAGTGGATCAGGTCCATCACCATTCAATGGTAATCTGAATGATGTTTACTTGAAATTGGGACACTACCGGAAACAACCACATGACCGCGAAATCGTCATCCATGCAGTAATCCATGAAATTGCACACCTTTACTTGAGGAATACCCTTGGTTTTCGAATATGCCAGAAAGAATTCGGAATAAGGAAATTCTTTGATGAAGGCTTTGCTCAACTCTGTGGATTCAGAGCTGTCCGTGCACTTGATCGCAAATGTGCCCATGCTAATACATGCGCAAAGGCAGCAATAGCTGAAGGCATTAGTACTCTAAGAGAGTCGATTTCAAATTGGGATAACACCTTATTTCAGAAAAGGTATTACCCACTCTACCAATCAGCATTGTCTTTCGTGGCGTATCTGGAACAGGAATACGGATATAAGACTTTGATTGAGTTATTCAGAACCTCATCTTATGATCAGAATATTGAAGATACAGCTGCTAAGTTGATGGGGAATAAATTTCCTGATCTTCTAGAAAACTGGGCTGAATACCTGGATGATGACAGTTCAGCCCAGAAAACGGAATTCTTCAGCATTACAAAATCCGAACGTACTAATACTCGAACTCTTCACATTGAATACGATTCGGATTACCCTGTCTATCCTCTGAAAGACGTTCTTGTATGTGACAACTCACAACACCAACTGGTCGTATCATCCACTCAGAAATACAGGTATCAGAAAACAGGCTCATTCTCCGTTGAATGTCCGTCAGATAATATTCTTAATTTTGTTATTGCTTTCGACGATATGGTTCAGGAGTTCTCGATGAGACCTGACCTGTAACAGAGAATGAAATTCAAACCCTATAAGCAATGAGGAAATAATAGAATCCTAATACAACCGTATAAGCCAATCGGAGCAACGTTCGGTATATTGCCCAAGCCGGGTCATCGCTTCGCGATAATGAAGTGACTCAAGAAGCAAATGAGTATGGCGTGGTCCCGGTCCACACCGGAATCCGATGTTTCCTGCATTGATGAGTGATAAGACTTCCAGCAATCGCATGCAGCGGACACGGATAAACGTCGTTGTGACGGGTGAAGTTGAGCCAGCAAATAAGAAGGATAATAAATGAAGATAGTGTGCGCATGGTGCAGTAAAGATATGGGAACGACCCTACCGGAGAATCATTCAGAAAGCGTGATTACGCACGGAATCTGTGAAGAATGCATGAAAACAATCTTTGCAGTATCGAGAGCAGAATTAGGGGCATTTCTTGACAGCTTCGCGGCACCCGTGCTCGTTGTTGACGAAACAGGTAGTGTACTCACAGCCAACAAACAGGCACGAGTGCTTCTCCAAAAGAATTTGTCTGATATTGAGGGTTTCAAGGGTGGTGATGTATTCGAATGTGCCTATTCAAAACTCCCGGGAGGATGCGGCGAAACCATTCATTGTGACGGATGCACAATAAGGAACGCCATAATGGATACGTTTCAATCTGGTAAAAGCCACCTGAAGACACCGGCATACTTGTATACCGGATCTCCTGATGATCGCGCCAAGGTCGACTTCTTGATCTCCACTGAAAGGGTTAAGGAAGTTGTCCTGTTGAGAATTGATAAAGTTGGCAGCAGCGAAGAGACCTAACCATGAGGCGGATATGTATTTTAAATGACCACAGCCACTTTATAAACTGCCACCTATAATAAATCCAAAAGGAAGAAATATATGAATGCTAAGGAAGTTGTGATTGCGTTTTGGAAAGCGGCGGAGAGCAATGATTTTTACAAGGCAAGTGAATTGCTCTCCGAAGATTTCGAATGCTACTGGCCTCAATCATCAGAATTGATCGTTGGCAGAAAAAATTTCGCTGAGATTAATACTAACTACCCTGTAAATGATACTTGGAAATTTCACATCAATTCAGTTATTTCTGAGGGTAATCACGTGGTTACTGATGTAAATGTTACAGATGGTACAGTCAGTGCCAGAGCGATAACATTTCATACAGTAGAGAATGAATTTATTACCAAACAAACAGAATTTTGGCCAGAGAACTACGAAGCTCCAGAGTGGCGGAGACAGTGGGTCAAGATCGTTAAATAACATATAATCAATCAGTTACCAATCGAAGTCAGACGAATACAATTCTTTTGTATGAAGAAAAATGAATATGACAACAGAACTATATTTTGTACGACACGCAGCATCTGATATCTCAGTAAAAGACGAGAGAACACGTCCATTGTCGGGGCAAGGTAAAAAGGACGCACAAAAACTTCTTCAGATATTCAAACATGTTAAGATAGACCATATATACTCGAGTCCATATACTCGATCTATCGACACGGTAAAATATCTTGCTGAATCGCATGGAAAAACAATTATCACGTGCGAAAATCTCCGCGAAAGAACCATTGGCAGATGGATTGATGACTTTCCGTCGTATGCATATACTCAATGGAAGGATTTTCACTACAGAATCGAACATGGAGAGTCGCTATATGACGTTCAGGCACGAAATATTGCAGAAGTACAGCACCTGCTTGACGAACATGAAAATTCGACGATTGTCATAGGTACCCACGGCACTGCACTTGGTACAATTCTCAATTATTATGACAAAGAATTTGGATTTGAACGGTTTTGGGCGATGGTTGATAGAATGCCGTATATTATTATGATGATTTTTGAGAACAGTTCATTCAAATCAACAAAGGAATTGACACTGAGTTGATGATCCACGACACTTACAAAAGGAATTTCTTATCATGAACGAACATCAGGTTGTAATCACAGGTTTGGGCGCTGTAACACCAATTGGTATAGGTGTAAAGGAATTTGGTGAAGGATTAAAGGCTGGCCTAAATGGAATAGCGAGGGTTACTAATTTTGATGTGACAGATTTTCGTTCCAAGCTCGCGGGTGAGGTAAAAGATTTTCAAGCTGATGAATGGATTGACAGAAAATCAGCAAGGCGTATGGATCGATTCACACAATTTGGAATCGCTGCATCTGCCATGGCCTTCGAAGACGCAGGATTGGAATCATTCTCATTTGACAATAACAGAGCAGGTATCATCATCGGTTCCGGTATTGGTGGTTCACAGGCAATCGAAGAAGGGTATTCCATACTTCAGGAGAAAGGACCCAGAAGATTAAATCCGTTTTTTGTGTCCAGGCTGCTCATCAATATGGCAGCGTGTATGGTTTCCATCAGATATGGTTTAAAAGGTCCCCTTTCTGCTCCCTCTGTGGCCTGTTCTACAGGATCAAACGCTATTGGTGATGCTTTTCGTATCCTTCAGAGAGGAGATGCCGACATCATGCTCGCGGGCAGTTCCGAAGCATGTATAACCCCCTTGCCCTGGGGTTGTTTTTGCGCTACACGATCCATGACCGCAAATGATTGCGCTGAAAATGCCTCTAGACCCTTTGATAAAAACCGTGATGGTTTTGTGATGGGGGAAGGAGCCGGGATTGTTGTTCTTGAAAATCTAAAGCACGCTTTAAATCGAGACGTAGAAATTTATGCTGAAATCGTCGGATACGGCAACACGGCCGATGCATATCACATTACTGCACCAGAACCCGAGAGCGATGGCATGGTCCGTGTTATGCAAGCGGCGCTGCGGGACGCTGATATGAATATTGAAAAAATAGGTTATATTAATGCGCATGGCACATCAACTGTTTTAAATGATAAATGTGAGAGTGCAGCTATTGAAAAAGTATTCGGCGAACATGCAGAATCCTTAAAAGTCAGCTCAATCAAATCAATGATTGGTCATCTTTTAGCAGGTTCAGGATCTGTGGAGTTCGTGTCGACTGTTATGAGTGTGTTTACTGGTATGATCCCGCCAACCATTCATTATGAAGAACCTGATGCTGAATGTACTCTTGACTATGTTACCAATGGCGCTGAATCACTTGATCTGAATGCGGCAATGAGTAATTCGTTTGGTTTCGGCGGAGGCAACGCTAGCCTTGTAATAAAGAAATATGGAGACGCAGATGAAAATTCCTGAGCTTCAGATCGGAAGTATATCCGCAAAAATACCTATTGTTCAAGGGGGTATGGGCGTCAGGGTCTCGCTTGCCTCGCTGGCTTCATCAGTTGCAAACCAAGGCGGGATTGGAACGATTTCCAGTATTGGTTTAGGGGATATCGAAGGTTCAGCAGAGGTGTGTGAAAGAACATCCCTCGAAGGATTAGTAAATGAGATACGCAAAGCCAGGAGTATGACCGATGGCCATATTGCGGTAAACTTCATGGGTGTGCTCACAAACATAGATGAGCTTATTAAAGCATCGGTACAAGAAGGAATTAGAATGATCGTATTCGGTGCCGGATTACCAACCAGACTTCCAGCTTTAGTCCCGGAACCCGAAGTAAACCTTGTACCCATCATCAGTTCTGCCAGAGTTGCAGAATTAATCCTGCGAACCTGGGACAGACGATATGAAAGAACCACCCATGGACTGATCCTTGAAGGACCACTGGCCGGGGGACATCTCGGTTTTTCGGCAGAACAACTTAAACATCCGGAGGACTACTCCCTTGAAAAACTATTACCTGAAGTCCTGGAAACTATTAAACCTTACGAAGATAAATATGGACAGAAAATTCCCATTATTACCGGAGGCGGTATTTATACCGGGAAAGATATTGCTCGAATGCTTTCCATGGGAGCTTCAGGTGTTCAGATGGGAACCCGTTTTGTCTGTACCGAAGAATGCGACGTGTCTCAGCAATTCAAGCAGGCTTATCTGGATGCCAAAGAAGAGGATATCGTTATTATTAAGAGTCCTGTCGGTCTGCCTGGACGGGCGATTAATAATCGCTTTTTGAAGGATCTTGAAATCAAGGGAAAACTGAAAATATCTTGTCCCTATAGATGCCTCACGGTTTGCAAAGTCGAAACTGCGAGATATTGTATCGCGCTGGCTCTTCTGAATTCTTATTTTGGTGATGTGGATCACGGCCTAATTTTCTGCGGGCAGAATGCCTATCGTGTTGATAAAATTACTACTGTAAAAGAACTTATCCAGGAACTTCTCCGCGAACTCAAAGAGGCATAAGCAAACCATTCCAGGCATAACCTATAGTGCTAGTGAATCTTAAATGTCTATTCGTTTAAGCCCTTTTGCAGGTTATGCCATATCAGGCAGACCAGCCACAGGAGATATTAATGAAAGAATGTTGGGACATCAAAGAGAAGTGCCCGTTCAGAGTCACCGATCCCGCTGATGCAAAGTGCCCGGCCTTCGCTGATCAGATGTCCTGCTGGGAGTTTGACTGGCTGGACTTCTACCGCGCCATGCCGGACGGTCCAGAGAAAGAAAAGTGGAAGTATATGATGCTGGAGTGGTGCGCGAACTGTGAGATACGCGACTCGCACGGAATGGAAGTAGATTCCCCCCTTGCGAAGCTTGGAAGAATGTAGCGTGATAAGAGTCAGGTGTACAGGATGCACGATAAAAACATTTCACCGGTAGGTTGGTATGTTGGATCATACTTAATCCGATTCATCGAACTGGAAGATGAAAAGAAAAATGATCCAGAAGAGAAATTTACCGCTTGGGAGAATACAGTAATAGTCAAAGCCAGGGATCTCGATGAGGCTTACGATAAAATCGTGGATATTGCAGAACTTGATTCAAAACCATACAAAGGTGATCCCGAAGGTGTACCAGTTCAGTGGGTTTTTGAGGGAGTAACGGAATTGCTTCCGATTTACGAAGAGCTGGAAGATGGCTCAGAAATAATGTGGCTTGAACATAATCCTACAAAGTTGAAGAATCTAAGGAAAATTGTGCATCAAAAACATGAATTTCGAGAATAAATCCACACCTGAGAAGGTATTATGACATGACGAGAATAACGATTGATGCAGAAGCGGCACAGCTGTTGATTGAATGGGCGCAGAGTAATAATGTTTCCCTGCCTGATGCCTGGAATTCCTTACCTGCTTATGTTCTTACTCGATTATGGGCAAAGTCGAATGGGCAACCCGATCCGGATTTGGAAGTGGAACGTATCCTGAACGACATCGCACTGTCCGGGCGAAAAAAACATATAGAAGCTCTCGTGGTTCAAGCACAAAAACTTATGGTGAGCATATTGAATCGGCATCAGGTTTTCACGACCAGCGCAATTCCTCATCTTCAAGCTTATCTCCCATCGGGTACTCCTATCAACGGTCGGGTTGTATTAGCCCTGTTTATTCCTGCCTATGCCTTTACATGGATAGGAGACGACACAAACAGCATTGTAATCAATCTCACCGCCTCTTTCTGGCAGCGGAATCCCGATAAGGTATTCAATCTTCTGGTGCATGAATTGTATCACATTGGAGTCTCACATCATCATATGGGCGCATCGGTCACGGATGCTTCTACTGCTGAAGCCCTGACCGAGAATATTCTGTGGCAGATTCAGAATGAAGGCCTGGCAACCTACGTAGCCTATCGCGCACGGCCAAAGGGATTGGTTGTTGAGGATTATCGGCTCCTGGACAATTCCCTTGAGGTACGCGCTTGCTTTGAAATGGTTCAACTGCTCCTTGCCGATATAGCTCGAATGGATTCAAAAAGAATTGCGGAATTACGGAAGCGAATTTGGAACGAGGGTATAAAGTCACGCGCTTTTTATGTCGTAGGGGCTTCTATGGCACGCCGTATCGAGGAATACAAAGGTCGCAATGTTCTTATCAAAACGGTGGAAAGCGGGCCGCAATCGTTTTTTACAGAATATTCAGCGACTTCGCCACCACAGGACTTATGTATCGAGTTATCATGATTGTATTCACTGAAGAA
Source organism: Candidatus Aegiribacteria sp. (assembly GCA_030638185.1). GTDB lineage: Bacteria > Fermentibacterota > Fermentibacteria > Fermentibacterales > JCC-6 > Aegiribacteria. The sequence continues at coordinate 5,423 of DAOWFD010000123.1, read as the reverse complement.
ATACCTGCTCCTGATGACTATCTCGATCTTTTTGAGACAACCGGCTGGAACAGTGAATATCAGGCAGATTCAGATGAACTCGCTCTGGCATTAAAAAACAGCTGGTACTCAGTGGCGGTATACGATTCCGATCAACTCATTGGTTCTGGACGTGTCGTATCGGACGGCGTACTCCATGCTATGATCTATGATATGATCGTTAGACCGGGCCACCAGAACCGAGGCATAGGAACGGAGATACTCAGCAGACTGGTTGCCAGATGCAGGAAGTTCGGGATTCGTGATATTCAATTGTTTGCCGCCAGCAACAAAGCACAATTCTACCATAAATGCGGGTTTGCATTACGTCCTCACGAAGCACCCGGCATGGAACTCAGATATAAGAAATGGCAGCATCTTCGAAATACATTCAACCGGAGTGCGGATGTGTACGATCGAATCCGACCGGGATATCCGACCACGCTGATCGACGATGTGATCAATCTGTCCGGAATCCCGGAACATGGCCGAATCCTTGAGATCGGCTGCGCAACCGGCAAGTCGACTGAGCTCTTCGCTTCAACTGGTTTTACTATGGACTGTCTCGATATTGGAAGCGATCTGGCGGCTGTTGCAGCCGCAAAGTTCAGGGAGTTCGATAATGTCCGTGTTATCGTAAGTCCTTTCGAAGACTGGAAATCAGACGGTCATCTGTACGATCTGATTATCGCGGCAACTTCGTTTCATTGGGTGGATCCAGCTCTGGCATATATAAAGAGTGCCGCGTTTCTGAAACTCGCGGGAGCTCTCGCCGTTTTTACGAATAAGCATGTTCAAAATAATGAGGGGTTCTTCGCTGCGGTACAGGACGTGTATCGTGACTTTGCGCCTTCAATGACCAACGCGACAGGGAACATAAAGGAAAACCTGCAAACGCTTCCGGGTGAAGAACACTTCGAGGATCCGATATTCCGCAGCTATCCCTGGTCGATGGAATACAGTACGAGTCAGTATATCGATCTGCTCAGCACCTATTCAGACCATATCAACCTGCCTGATGCTGAGAGGAAGGCTCTTTTCACCGGTATTGAGAACCTGATCAACAGGGAATATGGCGGCAGTCTATTAAAGCATTATGAAGCAGTTCTCATTCTTAGAAGGAAGAAGTAGTGATATAGCGATTGTGCTATTGCACTCGCTCCGAAACCAAGGATACCCTGAATCCCATGAAGGGATTATGCTTGTTATTATTGAGCAAATAGTGGCACTATTAACGGGCTGCTAACCAGGACAGTTCGAATATCAGTATAACCTGCTAAGGATGGTTTGTTATGAAGCCCAAGATGGCTGCAATTCTGATCCTGGCGATCTTACTTCTTGTAATCGTTATTCAGAACTCAAATACAGCGGATGTGCATATTCTCTTCTGGAAGATAAGCATGTCCATGATAATCCTTATCTTCTTCGTTGCCCTTATCGGTTTTATAATAGGATACCTTGCACATCATTTCATCACGGAACGAAAAAGTAACAAGTGATGTTCCGCAAGAAGGATAAAATGAAGTGTATCACAATCGGCAGCAGAATCAGATACTTCATTAACAATCTTCTGATCAGGAATCCCGCCTGGCAGATACTTTTTCTCTTCGTAATATCAGGGTTGATAATCGTTACAGGGATGGTTCTTGTGAAGGGCCTTACACCCGACAGCTTCTGGTGGTCATTCACCAGGTTGCTGGACCAGGGAACCTTCATAAACGACAACGACACCCCGCAGATCGCCATGGTAGGGGTACTTGTCACTATTGGCGGCATTCTTATTCTCTCTTTTCTTATCGGTATTCTGTCCTCCAAGATCACTGAACAGCTTGAAGCCCTGAAAAGGGGGAAATCCCCTGTACTGGAGAAGAATCACTACATCGTCTGCGGCTATGGAGACAGACTTTACGAAGTTACCAGGGAACTTATTAAAGCTCACGAGGAGGACTCCATAAAGGGCAAGATCGTAATCTTTTCAAGCAATTCCCGCGAGGAGATAGAAGAAGTTCTTATTCAACGCCTTGGAAGAAAGAGTTCGCGCAAGGTCATCTGCCGCTCGGGCAATACGACTGACGTTGACTCCCTGCAACTGCCGTGTTTTCAGAAATGCGCAGGTTTCGTGATCGTAGGAGATGATGACGATGAAATACTTAAGACCCTGGTTGCTGTTAACTCCATAATAGAGAACAGCCATCCCGTGGGAGTCTGTGAATTGCGTAACAGGGCGACAAGAAGAATAGCACAAATGGCTTACAGTGATATCCACTGGCTCCCGGTACGGGAGATCGTCATGCGGCTTGTCGTGCAGGTATGCAGGCAGCCCGGACTGAGCGCGGTCTACAATGAAGTACTGAGCTTCGATCGGAACGAGTTCTACCTGAATGAATGTCCCGATGTAGAGAACTGCACGTTCAGAGAAATAGCGAATAGAATCCAAAGAGGTGTTGCTATCGGTATACAGTCTGCTGGAAAGATGTGGATTAATCCTGAACCTGATATGAAGCTGAACCCGGGGGATAGACTTCTTCTGCTGGCGCAGAACTCCAGATCTTTCACTTTTGCTGATGAGCAGATATCAGCGGGAGAATTCGTGAGCGCGAAGAGGGATGCATGTCGAAAGCCCCTTAACATGCTTATCTTCTCCGGAAGCAGCAGAAAATTCAGTTTCATGCTTGGCCTTCTGGATGCCTACGCGATGGAGGGAGGCGGCATACTCGTTGCCGGGTCTTTGCCACAGGAAGAAGGAGAAGCACTTCTCTCCGGAGTTAGAACAGTAAACTGTAACGTCGAGTATGTGCAGACGGAAAGAACCGATCCCGACCGGCTTGAAGAACTTCATCCGGATAAATATGACAGCATCATGGTGATTTCCGGGAAAGCAGCGGGAATGTCAGATGAAAACGCTGATTCCGAATGCATCATCACTCTCCTGATTCTGAGGGATATCGCAAACAGGCTGGGAGATTCATGGAACGCTACGGTGGTTGCCGAGATAAGGAATCCGAGGAACAGACACCTTGCTTCCGCTGCCGGGATAGATGATTTCGTCATATCCAACGAGGTATGCAGTATGATAATGGCTCAACTGGTTCTGGAACCCGGCCTTGGCCGCGTGTACGAAGAAATATTCGACCCCTCCGGCTGTGAGATCCAGCTGAGATGCCCTTCCGCTTACAGTTCCCGGTCGTTCGCGCACCTCTCGGCAGAGGGACTGGAACGAGGGGAAATCGTTCTGGGCTGGCTTACCGGAACAGGTTGCGAAGCAGAGGTCTGCCTGAATCCGGGAAAGCTGGATGAAATACCCGATGATATCGATACGAGAATAGTGGTGATCGCGGAACGGTAGGATAGGGATCTAATTTTCAATATTGATTATTATAACCTTCGAATAATCATCCGGATTGGTATCGAAGGCAAGAATCCTGTTATCGCCAAATACTATTCTCCATTTACGCGCTTCCGCAGGAAGCGTTGTTGATACACTGAAAAGATGATTGCCGCTGACATCGTATACTTCGAATACGGGAGATGGCCCCTCCCCCCGTCCGGTGGCAACCCATAATCTCTGCATCCGATCAACGTACAATCCAGTTATTGCGTATCTCACCGGATCGGGTTCCCATCGAGCAGATATAGCTCTTGTATCACTATTATTAAAGCCAGGTGTATCACATATATAGGACATGTGTTCACTGGCAATTTCTTCTTGAGTTTTGTTCATTCTGGTGTAGGGTTCTGATATATTGAAGAGAGTGTCACCATCGGGAGATAATCTCATAATCTGATAATCATCATGTGAGAAGGGAGAATAGAACATGTTACCATCCAGGTCAGTACAGTGGACGACATTTGGTATGTATACAGGTCCATCGCCATCGAACCTGTTGTATTCCGAATAGTAGACGATATCCGGTTCCGGTGAGTCGGACCAGGATCCCAATCGAGCTCCAACATAGACAGCATCATCTTCCCTGTAATAGTGAACCTGCAAACCGACAACAGAACTGTCTTTCCCTGTCAGAAGCCTTGGTGGAGGTTGAGGGATAAATCCACATATCTCCCTTTTAAAGCAGAAAAGAGAATCGAAGAATACTATTTTGTACTGCATGTGATCAGCCACAGCAATATCACCGTTTGATAGTATGGCTATTGAAGAAGGTTCATTGAATTCACCGGGGCCGATCCCTGTATTTCCCGTACTAAAGAGGAATTCTCCATCGGAGCTGAAGGTGGATATTCTGTTCTTGATTGGATCAAGCAGTACAATTCTTCCGTCGGGCATGAATGCGGCATCGATAATCGTTCCAAATACGTAATTGGAATCTCCAATTTCTATTCCGATAGTATCCGCGATAACCAGCTCTATTGAGGATTCTTCCCGATTCTCCTGTGTAATTTCATTGGTTTCCTCGCCACATGACAATGATAGAAACAGTATTGATGCGAGTAAAATACAGATAGTATACATTTTACGCATTATCAATATAAGTTATCTCATTTCTTTTATGCGATAGCCGTGCAACCTCCAGAATATATTCAAACGGATTCAGGTTAACCTGAACTCATTCCCATATATTGGCAGCTGATTCTGACATGGCGAGAAATCCAGTTTCCTTATATCTTCCATGAACAGAGACTTTCCATCCAGGAAAGGCATCCCTAAAATTTACATATTCGGGTTTCTCACAGGCGCTCAGTCCTGAAGTTCAAAGAGAATTCTGAGTGATTTATTTATTTCCTTTACTTCACCAGATGACAGTTTCCCGCGAATTCTAACCATTCTGTGACTATGATCGATTGGACGTGTCTGCAGGCAGTCCGCAATTGATTTTTTCGAAAGACCATTCTCCGCTGAAGGAAGAATCTCGACATTTGTCATTATCCGTGCTTTTTTCGCGCTCCATTTAGTAATCGGAACAACCTGAATAACCGGAACTCTTTCATTGTAAACATCATTTGTTACAATTACACAGGGTCTGATTTTCCCGGTTTCCGAACCCTTTGAAGGATCAAGATTTACATCAATAAGCATTCCTCTTTTCAACACCGTCATTCCAGCCATCCTGTTACTGCTGTTTCGGTCAATTCCTTAAGATCATCATCCAGAGAATAAATCTCTGAATACAGGTCAGCAGATTTTCTAAGGCTTTCAAGTTCAATTCTCTTCTTGAAAAGAGTTATAGCCATTCTGACCATGGCACTCCTGTCCTTGAACCCGTAAGTCTTGAATTCACTCAGGAATTCAGCCTGTGTTTCTTCTAAACTGAATTTCGTCTGCAGCATACGGCCCTCTTTCTATCCTTATTATCAGCACCTACTTTACGACCCTATTATAGGTACCATAGAATTCAATGTCAATATCAACTCTCTTATCTGCCGACAATAAACAACAGTACTCACTACTG
>DAOWFD010000018.1 GCA_030638185.1 Candidatus Aegiribacteria sp. | reverse complement strand
GGTTTTGTCGACAATTCCAAATAGTTCACTATTTTTTTCGGGTCTAATTCTCCTTCAAAATTGATGTGAAGATTATTCATCTTCTCTAGATCGATTTTAACATAGCTTTCAAATTCTTCAGCAAGAATGTTTTCTACAAGCCATGTTTTGCCAACCTGTCGTGCACCACGCAAAATTAACGGCTTCCGCCGTTTTGAATCTTTCCATTCAAACAACTGTTTTTCAAGCATTCTTTTCATAATACCTCCTGGGCTGATGATACTATCGCCACATCGGATGTAGAATGTCAAGGGTCATTCTGTACTAATGATGTAGAATAACAAGGGTCATTATCTATGACTGACCCAAAGTCCCCTCTGTGTTTTAAGTTGAAGTTATTCCCGCATGGCAATGGCTCCTGGAATCGCTTTATGAGAATAATTAGCCTGGTTCATCCCGGTACAGAACGGACTTGACACTTGTTGTATTTGTGATATAAACCATGTAAATCACTAAAGGTAGTTAGTAATATGCATGCTTATATAACCAGAATAGCGGAAAAGGCACTTGCTAAGGCTCTGAATCGATCACCTGTTACTGTAATTCTCGGGCCGCGTCAGTGCGGAAAATCAACCCTTGCGCGGGAATTCCTCCGGAAATCAGGTGAATCGACAGTATATCTTGATCTTCAGAACCGATCTCATAGAAACATGCTTACAGAGCCTGAACTGTTTTTCGAAGAACATCAGAACGATCTTATCTGTCTTGATGAAATACAGCACATTCCTGAATTCTTTTCAGTTCTTCGCTCTGAGGTTGACAGAAACAGACGCCCCGGAAGATTTCTGATTCTTGGTTCCGCCACGCGGGATCTTATCCATCAGACAAGCGAATCTCTTGCAGGAAGAATAGCTTTGCTTGATCTGACACCTTTTCTGTTTACCGAAGTTGAGTCCATTACCAAAACCAGCACATTATGGTTGCGAGGAGGTTTTCCAGATAGCCTGCTTGCTACTGACAATGAGGACAGTTTTGCCTGGCGGCTGGATTTTATCAGAACATTTCTCGAAAGAGATATCCCCGAATTGGGGCTGAAAATTCCATCAAAGGTGATGGAACGGTTATGGCTGCTGCTATCTCACATTCATGGTCAGGTAATTAATTACAGTAAACTGGCGGGGTCTGCAGACATATCGGTACTTACACTCAAGAAGTATATGGGTGTTCTGGAGAGTACTTACATGCTAAGAATACTTCCTCCCTGCGAAGCAAATATGAAAAAGCGGCTGATAAAATCTCCGAAAGTCTACCTTCGTGACAGCGGAATACTTCATGCATTGCAGCGTATTGAAACCTTTGATGATCTTCTTGCTCATCCTGTTGTTGGTTTCTCGTGGGAGGGGATGGCGATTGAGCAGATTACTGCCATGTTGCCACGCTGGAGACCTTCCTTTCTTCAAACGTCAAATGGAGCTGAGATAGATCTGATAATGGAGAAGGGGAACCGAGTAAGGATTTTCGAATTTAAAGCCTCCAAAGCGCCAAAACCCGAACGGGGTTTCTGGGCACTTCTTGAAACCCTCAAACCGGAGATGGTTGTAATCGTCTCTCCGGTTGACCAGCCATATACGTACAGACAAGGTGTCAGAGTAGAGAACCTGCATTCACTTGGGCAGATGCTATTATCGGATTAACTGCAAAAGAAGGACATCTCTGTGAGAATGTGTCAACAATTGCGCGCGTGCAGAATATCTACCAGGTGCCGCTGTCAGACCCGCTATTCCATGCTGCTGCGGGAAAGCCTGGCTGGTTCCTCCAGTATCCTCAGTAATGCAGGCGCTACCCAGGACCTGTTTCTCTTTCTGCGGTCGGTCTGCTCCAGTACACCAAGTTTAACCAGGTACTCTATTGCACGGTTGGCGGTTGATCTTGCTATACCCAGTTTCTCTGAAACTCCCGGAATGGTTACGAAAGGATTGCCTGCAAGGAGATTCAGAAGACTCATGGGGGTCGAACCGGAAAACTCGGCTGCCCGGACGTGCCGTATTCCCTCTGACTCCGGTCATCAAGTGGTGGTGAAGATCCAGAATAAGATCCAGGCTTAACGTACCGGAGCTTCTTCCCGACAAGAAGAAATGCATTTATGCATTTTCTATTCTTGCGAAGCTCGTTTTGGAATGTAGTCATGATTTTTTTAAGTTAACTTTGGACTACACTCCAGATATTTCAGTGAATATTAGGAGTGAGGTCATATGGCTTTTAGTGAACTCAGCAACTCTTTCATTGTTTCAAGGAATTTGTTGGCGGTCTTAAGAGCGTTTACGGAGTTTATCCCCATGAGATAAACCGCAAGCCCGACATCGTAGAAATAAAGTTTAGGGGATCTAACAAGCCTTTATAGAGATGTTCCCGAAATACGGTTGAAGACTGAAGCAGATGTAGCCGGCGTCCGTACCAACCTAGTTCGGATCGTAGCGGGTGGACTCGTCCGCCCCCATGTCCGGCTCACTGAACCCGTCATTGTTCGCGTCTATAGTGCGATCGTCGCCATCGATGTCCTCGTCTGGAAGCTCGGGCACATCAGAGCCCATATCGATGACCGGCGAGGGGGGCAGCAGGTGGAAATCCCAGGACAGCAGCGGATCCACGACGAGGTTATCACCCCGGGTCAGGTTATTCCCAACCTCGACCGTAAGTACCGAGAAGTCGTTGTTGAACAGTTCGATACCCGCTCCGATCCCGTCGCCCG